>NZ_JAUBQE010000049.1:0-65935 GCF_036701115.1 Microcoleus sp. Pol1C5
AGAGATTTTTGAGAAGAGTTATAATTCGCAAAGCCTTTGCCAGATAAGCTTTGCGAGTTTTGGGAGATGTCTAATAACTAATGACTAATTTTTGGGATTCTATTTTAAGTTTTGCACGGGTTACTGTCGAGAGAGTCGGACAGCAGTTGCTGCAAGATTTCGGTTCCGCACAAGCGGATGAAAAGGATGACGGGAGTTTGGTGACGAAATCCGATAATTGGGCGGATGCAGAAATTAGAAGTGCGATCGCATCTGCTTTCCCCACTCACGGGATTTTAAGTGAGGAGGGCGAACACGTTTTCCCCGATACTGAATGGTGCTGGGTTGTCGATCCTTTAGATGCTACAACTAATTTTGCTAGGGGAATTCCGATTTGGGGTATTTCTTTGGGTTTGTTGTATCGCGGAACTCCGGTTTTTGGCTGCGTGCATTTGCCGCCAATTAATCAGTCTTTTCACGGTTTTTATGCACCTGATTTGGCGGGCGGCGTGTTTGACAATATGCCTCAAGGTGCGTTTTTAAACGGGCAGCAAATTCGGCCGACTGCTGATAAAATGAGCGGCAATCATTTTTTTAATTTGTGTTCGCGGAGTGTGGGAATCGGGCCTCATCTTCCGAGTAAAGTTCGGATGTTGGGCATGGCTAGTTACAATTTTTTGACTGTGGCTTCGGGTGTGGCTATGGGAGGGGTGGAAGCGACTCCCAAAATTTGGGATATTGCGGGGAGTTGGGTAATTGTGAAGGCTGCTGGTGCGGTTTGGTTGCCGCTGGAATCCCCGGCTATTTTTCCGCTGGAAGTGGGGAAGAATTACGGCAGGATTTCTTATCCGACTTTGGTGATGAATCGGCAGGAGTTGGTGTCCGTGTTTTTGCCGTTTGTGGAGGCTTGGAAGAAGAAAAAAATGGGGTGATTTGTGTGAAGCTAAGCTATGCCGTAGGAAATCGAACAATTATTAAATAAAACTGCAGGGCAGGCGTGACGGAGGAGTCTCCCACGCCTGCCGTGCTGTTTGGAAGAAATATACCGACCGATGACCGATGGTTAAAGTATGCCTAATATTGTTTATTTCTGCCACTCTGCGATCGGGTGGTTTTGTTTTACGTCGATCGGGTGATGCGGTTTCGGTACAATTTGTGGTAAGTTTTCCACTAGCTATTATATCTGAGAAACAAAATTATACCCGTTTTCAAGTAGAGGCACAAGGGTAAATAAATTTACTGCGGTGTTGGAAAAAGTAGATGAGTGGTATGGCTAGGTCGAAGAGTTAGCCTGTGGGAAGATACAAGAATAAACTTTGGAAAAAAATCGGGAAAGTCTGCGGTCTGCGATCGTACTAATCTCGATAGCACAATTCTCGCATCCGATTTGCTGACAGTGGCAGTCCGAATTCTACCAGCGTTTTTAAATACTCGTCAGGTGTTTTTGGCGGATTCTTGAGCCTGATTCTTTGTTTCTCGGCTGCTTTGCATACACCTTCAAAATTCAAGTTGAGAAAGCGCAGAATTAACTGATCTGGGTGCAGCGGTTGAATGTGATATTGTTTAAGATTCTCAGCAGGAAAATCCCTTAGATTGAAAGTAACGATAAAATCCGCGCGAGAATGAATTGCTGCTGCTAGAACGTGCCGATCTCCCGGATCGGGAAGTTCCAACTCTGGTATAATTTGCTCGTAGCCAGTCACCACACAATTTTTAATGCTTGCATTCATCAAATTTTTGGTTCTGGCAAGCTGTTCTAATGTGAGATTTGGATTGTTTTGAAGCACGTTTCTCATCCACTCGGCGTGAATCTCTTCTGTCCACCTCGGCTCAAACACATCACCAACTGCTAATTCCATCAGAAAATCGCGGAGTGCGGCTGAATACAAAACATTAGCATCGCAGACTACTTTTACAATTTCCATGAGTTAGTCATACAAACCTAGTGCTTCTGATTCGGCGACAAGTTCGTCAAGTATTTTACTTCTTTTTTCATAATCCTGCTTTTTATATTTCATTACATCTTCATAACGTATCCGGCGACAGGTACTTACCATTTTGTATGGAATTTCGCCAGAATCTAGCAACTTCCACACATACTCGCGGGAGACATTGAGTAAGGCCTCAACCTGCCAGATATCGAGTTCCTCCGTAATTGGAATCAGCTTGACAGTATTGCCGCTGCTTGTTTGTTGCAAAATTGCTAACAGCAGGGGTAACGCTGCGGCCGGTATGTCAATTGTTTCTCCCTCTTTTTCGTTTAATATCAATTTGAGGGATTCGCCAGACGGATGATTTTGCAAGTGCGATTCTAAAGCGCGGCTACTTGTTTTGGCAACCGCTGCTTCTGCTGCTGTCGGCAAAGCAGGTGCTGAGTCGGGATCTCCGATGAATGTCATGTTAATTTGGGGTTGAGTATAACAGGCAATCAACTACGATCGTAGCAATTTTGCGAGGCGATCGCACTTGATGCAGCCAGCAAAATAACAGATGCTGGGATTGGGACACAGCAATGTTGTGTCCCAACTGCCAAATGAATTTATTGCCTCATGCGATTAATTTCGACAGCACATTAGACAACTTAGCACCAAGATTTTCAACAGCGTCCTGCTGTTTGGGATCTTTCATCGTACCGTCAGCATTAAATGCTTCAAAAGCTTGGGGAATTGCTTTCTGATCTGGGAGTACCAATACGTTAATATTCCCCAGGATAGATCGCAAATGCACTAATCCCCGCAAACCCCCTATTCCGCCTGGGGAAGCACTCATAATTACCGCTACTTTGCCAGTAAATGCCACCAATCCCGGTTCACCCGGTGCTGGGCGCGATACCCAATCGATCGCATTTTTCAACACAGGGGTAATTGAACTGTTATACTCAGGGGAAGCTATCAAAAACCCGTCATGCCCTACCATCAATTCCTTCAATTTGCGGGCATTTTCTGGCATTCCCTCTTTTGCTTCCAAATCTTCGTCAAATAGCGGCATCGGCAAATCGCGCAAATCTACATAAGTAACTTCTGCACCCGCCGCCGTAGCCCCAGCCGCCGCAACTTTTACCAGCAGTTTGTTATAGGATGCTTCGCGGGTACTTCCGGCAAATGCGAGAATTTTTGGTCTGTTTGTCATTGATTTTTTCCTGATTATTGCTTGCGCGTATAATTGTACTATTTGGAGTGATTCCAAACAAAGTCAGCAATGGGTTTATCTGCCGATAAAGCAGGATTGTCACTGGAATTGAATAAGACCGAGCGCACTTTTACATTCCCGGTCCCCAAACGCCTCTCGACGCGACTGGGAATGCCGTAACCGTACATAATGTGTCCTTTACCCGCCAACACGACAACTTGATAGTCGGGATTGGCTTGAATAAATTGGGCGATTTTTTCCGCCATAGTTTCGTCCCACAAAACTTGGGCTTGCAAGAATCTTTCAAAACCCGTACTATTTCCCTGTTCAGCCTTTTGGTGTTGCTGGTAAACTTCTAGCAGCAGTTGCCGGTATTCAGCGTTGTCGGTGCGAATTTCGGATATGGGCGGAATGTGCTTTTTTTCCTCTGCTGTGAGGCTTTCTAAACCTTGAGACGCAACTTTTCTCGTTACTTCGGATGGTGTATTTAAGGCGAGGACGGGTAGTTGATTTTCTTTGGCAAACCGCAAAATGGGGGCGTAAGATTCCCAGGGAAAGCGCCATCTGCGATCGTACTCTGTTTGCTCGACTAATTGCTGTTCAGTCAGTTTACCTGCTAAGTAGTTGTCGATCGCGCTTTGAAAGGGACGCTGAAACATTTCCATCGCGATCGCAATTTTCCGATTTTGCCGCTGCATTTCTAGGATAATCTTTAGTTGAGCTTGGTGGTCTTCTGCGCTATCGTGGGTTTCTCCCAGATATACGACTTTTGCCTTTACCAACTGTTGCAGAATCTCCTGGTTAGTGTAAGTTTGCCCAGGTTGAGGGTTCGCCGTCGTTTGCGCTGTCACTACACTGCTGCACAGCAGGAAGATGCCGATCGATAAGGCGCACAGTTTGATGAGTTTGGTTGTTTTCATACAAATATTATGCCGTTTCTCGCAGCAGCAAGCACAGCCGAACTCTACTATTTTAGCTGAGCAGCTAGAAAGCTCAATGCTTAATTTAAGTTCATAATTAGTCGTAATTATCTATATCCATAGAGGATTGTCTTCCCTCTTCCCTCTTCCCTCTTCCCTCTTCCCTCTTCCCTCTTCCTTCTTCCCTCTTCCTTCTTCCTTCTTTTGTAAAGTTTAGTTGCAGGTACTTGCGCTTCTAGAAGAAGGTGCTAAATTAATAATATGAAGCGAACAAAAAGCTTCTCTGACAGATACAACCTCTAGATACCACAGCGAAGTTCACAATAGAATCTAAGGAGTAAAAACGCTGTTTAATCTCACATCTGTCTCATCAAAAACCAATAGCAGCACCCACCAACAAAGCTGACACTTCCTCAACTAATTAGAGGGGAGCAATGCAACTGAATCCGAGGATTATTGCAACTCCACATCGAAGTTGAAAAAAGAGGAAATCACTCGGTACATATGGCTGGGTGCTGTTGTTGTTAAAAGAGATTTTCGGCTTGTGATGTTTTTTTCAGTAGAGGCAGAGCCTCTCGATATGCGTTACCGGGCAGAGCCGGGTAACGAGTATACCAGAATAAAAACTAGAAAATTAGTGGAAAATTGTCTCGTCTTCCTTTCGCCACGCGGGATCGACAATACAAATAAATATTAGCGGCTCTGTGCCACAGTTGTAAATAAACTGCTTGGCGTTTGGGGGAATGTAAACTGCATCTCCGGCTTCCACGAATTGATTTTCGTCGTCGATGTGCATCTCCCCAACGCCGCTGAGGATGTAGTAAACTTCAGAAGTCGTCAGGGAGTGCAGCGCAGAAGTTTGTCCCGGTGGCAAAACGGCGTGGGCTAAACTGTAACGCAAATCCACAGCTTGTTTGTCTGGATGCAATAATTCTCGCAGTTGAGTACCGTCGCCAGCAATAAACTCATCGCAGGCATTTAGCTTTTGAATTAGCATTCTTTCCCCTCTCCTGAAAATCTCTTTACCACAACTTAAGTTTAATTGAAAGAGCCAGAGATGTTAAGAAATATGTAAAGCGGCGGCCGGATTTTTTAACCGTAAATTCCCGAATGCCCTCGATAATCAGGACAGTCGATCGCATCTTCAGATAAAGCTATAGTAGGCTGAACGGGACACTTGAGGTGGTAGTCGCCGGTGAAAAATACGCAGTTAGCACAAGGAATTTGGTGCATCCGCTGAGCTCGACGCAGCGAGTCGGTTACAGTACGCCCGACACTCAAACACAGCAAAAAAACTAAACCCCAGGCGGACACAAAACACAGCGGGACTAAAATAGGCTGTATTGCCTTCAGCAGAAAGTAAAGCATAGGAAGAAAATTTAGCGGTATAAGCCACACATACATTACAGTAGTGGAATTGCCGATCGATCGACCAAAAAGTTTAGAATCCTTTACAGCTCGATCGAGAAACCGGGCAATTATGGCATGATAAGGAACAGTCCTTAAATAAAATTAGAGGAAATCCGTTATGACTCTGCGATTAGGCGATACCGTTCCCAACTTTACCCAAGCTTCGTCTGAAGGCGAAATCAATTTCTACGACTGGGCTGGGGATAGCTGGGTCGTGTTGTTTTCTCACCCGAAAGACTATACTCCAGTTTGCACCACAGAACTCGGTGCAGTGGCCCGTCTAAAGTCTGAATTTGAAAAACGGGGCGTCAAAACCATTGCCCTCAGCGTCGATGATGTGGATTCTCACATGGGCTGGATTAAAGATATTGAGGAAACTCAAAATGTCACCCTCAATTATCCGATTTTAGCAGATGGCGATCGTAAAGTCTCCGACATTTACGACATGATCCATCCAAACTCGCTGAACAACTTAACAATCCGCACAGTTTTTGTGATTGACCCGGAAAAGAAATTGCGTTTGAGCATTACTTATCCGGCGAGCACTGGTCGGAATTTTAATGAAATTTTGCGAGTAATTGATTCCTTGCAACTTACCGACAAATACAGCGTTGCGACTCCTGTTGATTGGAAAGATGGCGACGATTGCGTAATCGTACCTTCGATTACCGACCCGAAAGAGTTGGAAGAGAAATTTCCTAAAGGTTATACGCCGATTAAGCCTTACTTGCGGATGACTCCTCAGCCGAATAAATAGGTTTAATTTACCACCCTGTTTGTAGTAAGGACTTTAGTCCCATTCGTGTCAACTTAACGTCAAAAGTAGTATCAGTATACCGTCTACCGATCAACCTCTCGATCCCCCCTAGCCCCCCTTATTAAGGGGGGACAGGAAGCACTCAAAGTCCCCCTTATTAAGGGGGATTTTGGGGGTTCTAGACTCAGGTAAGAGCGATATTTATCAATGGTTTTAGGCTTAAGTTTACACCAATGCTTTAGTCCTTAACCCTGATTTTTGAGGACTAAAGCTCTAACTACAAAAAAAATTGTGCAATCTTGTGTAAACACTTTAGATTTGAGGAAAGGCAAAATGGAGTCATCAACAATTGTGTTGCGAATACCACCCAAATTGCAAATGACAGACGACGAGTTTTTCGAGTTCTGTCAAATCAATAGTGAATTACGCATTGAACGTAACAAATCGGGAGAATTGCTAATTATGCCCCCTACTGGTTCGGAGACGGGAAACCGAGAAGGTAATATATTTGGGCCACTGTGGGTTTGGGCAGAACAAAATGGTACTGGTTTAGCGTTTACTTCGAGTACAGGATTTACTCTGTCAACTGGTGCAGAAAAGTCGCCGGATGCCTCATGGATTAAACTGGAACGGTGGAATGCTTTGTCACCAGAACAAAAGCAAAAGTTTGCCCCGATTTGCCCGGATTTTGTAGTCGAACTGAGGTCTGCTTCTGACAATCTCAAGCCATTGCAAGAAAAAATGCAAGAATATATGAGAGAACCCGGAGTGCAGTTAGGCTGGTTAATTGACCGCAAAAACCGCAGAATTTATATTTACCGTCCTGGTTTGCCAGAGGAGTGTTTGGAGAATCCCGCGACAGTCAGCGGCGATCCGGTTTTGCCCGGATTCATACTCAATATGAGCAAAATTTGGTAGAACTGCTAGCAATAAATATCAACTTATTGTAAAAATTAATCATAGGATACACACACGCCAAAAATATGGATATTAAAAACGGCTTTGTAGGCACAATCGGCAACACACCACTAATTCGCTTAAACAGCTTCAGCGATGAAACAGGCTGCGAAATTCTCGGCAAAGCAGAGTTTCTAAATCCCGGCGGTTCCGTTAAAGATAGGGCCGCTTTATACATTATCAAAGACGCAGAAGAAAAAGGCTTGCTCAAACCGGGCGGCACCGTTGTTGAAGGCACTGCCGGCAATACAGGCATCGGTTTGGCCCACATTTGCAACGCTAAAGGTTACAAATGTTTGATTGTGATTCCCGATAACCAATCTCAAGAAAAAATCGATGCTTTGAAAACCTTGGGCGCTGAAGTTCGGACTGTTCCCGCTGTTCCTTACAAAGACCCGAATAATTATGTCAAATTGTCGGGAAGATTGGCTTCGGAAATGGAGAATGCTGTCTGGGCCAATCAGTTTGACAATTTAGCCAATCGCCGAGCTCATTACGAGACAACTGGCCCGGAAATTTGGGAACAAACAAACGGCAAAATTGATGCTTGGGTAACAGCTACTGGTACTGGCGGCACTTTTGCTGGGGTAGGAATGTTTTTGAAAGAAAAAAATCCTGCTGTTAGAATTGTCTTGGCAGACCCGATGGGCAGCGGGCTTTACAGTTATTTCAAAACTGGGGAAATTAAGACTGAAGGCAGTTCGATTACTGAGGGAATTGGCACCACCCGCGTCACTGCAAATATGGAGAATGCCCCGGTAGACGACGCCATTCAAATTGATGATACTGAAGCTGTCCGGGTGATTTACCAACTGCTGAGGAAAGAAGGGCTGTTTATGGGCGGTTCTGTGGGGATTAATGTGGGGGCGGCTGTGGCTTTAGCGAAGCAAATGGGGCCTGGACATACGATTGTTACGGTACTCTGCGACGGGGGGGCTCGGTATCAGTCGCGTTTGTTCGATCGACAATGGTTGGCTTCCAAAGGATTGTCACCCGATTAACCGTAGGGTGCGCTGCGGCGCACCTTAAAATCTGGGCATATATAAAATCTGGGCGTATATGCGCGCACCTATTCCATGATAAAAAAATAGCATATATGTAGCAGAATGTCAAGTAAAAAATATGAAAATTATCGAATCTTCTAGGCAAGTTCTTGTTTGTCAAAACCGCACTTGTCGCAAGCAAAATTCAGCAAAGGTACTGGCAGCTTTTCAGAAATTGTCGCCCTCAGAAGTTGAAGTTGTTGCTAGCAGTTGTTTGGGACAGTGTGGCAACGGGCCGATGGTGTTGGTGCTGCCAGAAGAGGTTTGGTACAATGGCGTTTGCCCTGAAGAAGTGGCGACAATAACTGAGCAACATTTGCGAGGAGGAAAGCCGGTGGAGAGGATGCTTTACCGCAAGTTTCACCGACTTTCTCATTAGCCGATCGCCCGCCTTTAAAATTCTTCGGCAAACAACCGCCGGAGAATCTCGGTGACTTCGGCGGCGACTCTGGCGTCTTGTTCGATCGCCAAGCGATCGACACTGCTGGAACCGCCTACAGCTTTTTCTGCCCGCAAACTCATGGCTAAAGTTCTGACTTTTGCCGGCTTTCCCGCCGCTTTGGGTCGCTCGTCAACAAACCGCACTAAAGCCACATAAACTGTTTCTAGGGTTCCCCGGATCGAGCTCAGTCCGTAACCCAATTTTGAGATAATTACTGGAGAAGTGATAAGGCTCTCCATCCCCAAAGTTTTAATTGCTACGTCCACATATCGAGCGCTGTCATGTCCCATTGCTCTGACAATGCTTTCTAAGCTGTTCCACTGAGATGCTTTCATGCGCGATCGCTGTTCGATGTGGAAGTGCCATCCTAACATGGAAATCAGCCTGGTCAAGTCATAAGCAGATACGGAATTTTTTTGTTTGGTGCTGTTTACTGCGGCACTTAAAAGCACTTGTTTTTTGGTGAGATCGAAGATTTTTGGGTTGGTGAGATAAGGATTTTCGCCGTAATCGCCGCGAAAAATTAGGTCATTATTGCCAGTAGCGCTCTTCAGCCATTGCTCTAATCCTATGCGAGTATCGAAGCGTTTGAACATCGCAGCTAAGGAGTTTGAACTTCCTATATTGGAGGCATAGTTAATCATGTCTTTTGCTACCTCGTAAAAATAAAAATCATGTTTTTGCCCGTTGCCATCTCTAACAACGCAGTTGTCAATGTCGCAGTCGGGATATTTGCTATTTAGTTGACTGACGATATTAAGGAGTGCGATAATTTTAGTGGCACTCCACTGCTCAGCATTGGTAAGTGCGTTTTTTCCCAGCCACTGCGCCTGAATTTTGCCCTCTACAAAAGTACCAATGCAAACGCAGGCTTCTTTGATGTCTGCGTGGAGGAAACTTAAAGCTTGAGAGTTAATTTGAGGTAGTTCTCCCAAGCTGGGAAATGGGGTAAGTTTGAGGGGATTATTGGGTCCGGGAATAGAGCTAATTACTTTTATGCCGTCGGGTTTCTGTTTGAGATAATCGGGATAGTTTTTAATTTCTTGTTGGTAAGGGGATTTTTCAATGCCCCGGTCTAAAAAGGCTAGTTTGTTTATGTTCGCTTTGGCATCTATTTCCATTTGGAGGTAGTTTTTGTAGATACGCGCTCGGTCTTTTGCGAGTTCGAGGGAGGTGAGGTTCATAATAATTGTTGGCAGCTTGTTACAAATAAGTAAATCACTATACTAGGATTTACGCAAACAAACCGGGTTTCTATATAAATTTTTGGGTTAGGAAACGAAAATTAATGAAGAAAGCGGGCGGCAGACAGTAACTGCGGCCAGGACTATATATCCGAGTTCGGACCCTGCGATCAAGTTTTTTTGCTGCGTACTTGAATGCGTTTGTCGGTTTTTTGTTTCTTAATCCAAGAGACAAATTTCTGGAGTTCAGGGTCATTTTTGAGCTTTTCCAGGGTGTTGAGCTCTTGGGCGAGGTGTTTGTTGTCAAATAGAGAGTGAATCTGGCGGTGACAGGCTGAGCAAATGTCGATTGTCGGGCTGGGATCTTCGTTTTTCCGCTTGGTGTTTTGTTTGGGGGTGAGGTGATGGGCGGTTAATGCTTCCATTTGTCGATCGCACAATTCGCACTGCATAATTTTCTCAATGCTGCTGGATAAGAGAATTGCTACTTTTAGTTTAGCGCGATCGGCTTTGAGGAGGTGAATGAAAGGCGATCGCACTCTCCAAACAATAAAAAAACCCCCAATTGGGGGTCATACAAATCTCTTGTGGCAGAGGTCGAAAAGCCTCTGAGATTACAAAATATACAGTAACAGAAACAAAACAATCCAAATCACATCGACAAAGTGCCAGTAAATCTCAGTCGCTTCGATTCCAAAGTGGTGCTCGCTAGAATAATGGCCTTGCGCGCGCGATCGCCACACCACCGCCACCATAAACAGCACTCCCAAGGTAACGTGCAAGCCGTGAAAAGCAGTCAAAACGTAAAAACAACTGGCATACAAATTAGTCGTCAAGCCAAACTCTAAATGAGCGTATTCGTAAACCTGACCGAACAAGAAAACTGCGCCCATAGCAATAGTTACGAGCAACCAATTCCGCATTCCGGCGGCATCATTCTTTTTAATTGCAGTATCCGCATTGTGAATCACAAAACTGCTAGCAATCAGAATTACCGTATTGATTCCCGGCAGCAATAACTCGCGCTCCGGCGTACCTTCAGGAGGCCACACGGGGGCCATCGCCCGATAAATCAAATACGCGGCAAACATACCGAAAAATATCATGCCTTCAGCGCACAGGAACACAATTACACCTAACATTCGGTGGTCGGGATGCTCGACACCGTGTGCTTCTACTTCGCCCTCGTGGTGGTAATTTAGGGCTGTTTTTGTCGGATCGATCGCTGGAATTTGCATAAGAAATTGGTAATGAAGAAGTCAGTTGTCAGTTGGCAGTTGGCAGTTGGCATTAGTCATCAGTCATTAGTTAACAGTCAACAGTCAACAGTCAACAATGCCTAATGACTGATGACTAATAACTATTCGCCATCTTGACTTTCATCAGCAGGAGAATCAGCATTTACCTCTGATTCAGGAGCGACCAAAGTTGCAGTACCGCCAAAGAAAGTTGAAGCTTGAGCCTCCGCAATAGGGATACCTGTTTTCTGGGTATTGCGCGTAGCATTTTCCCTCAGCTTGAGCCTGAGACGTTCCCCTGTATTCTGAATTTTTTCCATGCCGTAATCGTAAGGCCCCGTTGCCAATACCGGCACTCCTTCAAAATTTTCGATGGGGGGCGGCGAAGTCGTCATCCATTCTAAACTCAAAGCTTGCCAAGGATTGTCACCTGCTTTCGGGCCGTACCTCCAGCTCCAAATCACATTAATGATAAACGGGATTGTAGACACTGCCAGCATATAAGCACCGACAGTACAAATGACATTAATTGTGGTAAATTTCGGGTCGTACATTGCCACCCGCCGGGGCATTCCTTGCATCCCCAAAGCGTGCATCGGCAGGAAAGTTACAGTAAAGCCAACATAAGTTAAAACAAAGTGAACTCTACCCCAAAATTCATTAATCATCCGCCCCGTCATTTTGGGGAACCAGTGGTAAAAAGCAGCGTAAATGCCAAACACTGAGCCACCAAACAGCACGTAGTGTAGGTGAGCGACGACAAAATAAGTGTCGTGAACGTGAATGTCGAAAGGTACGGAAGCCACCATGATTCCGGTGATGCCGCCGAGCACAAATGTTGAGATAAAACCCATCCCAAATAGCATCGCGCTGACAAGCCGGAGTTTGCCTCCCCAAATAGTTGCCAACCAGCTAAATATTTTAATCCCAGTTGGTACGGCGATGATCATAGTAGTGATCATAAAAAACATCCGCAGCCAGCCGGGAGTGCCGCTGGTAAACATATGGTGCGCCCACACGATCAAGCCCAAAAAGCTGATCGCGAGACTGGAATATGCGATCGCCAAATAACCAAAAATTGGCTTGCGCGAATGCACCGGCAAAACTTCTGAAATCACCCCGAAAAAGGGCATAATCATAATGTAAACTGCAGGGTGCGAATAAAACCAGAATAAATGCTGGTAGACGATGGGATCGCCGTTGCCTGTCGGGTTAAAAAATGCCGTCCCCGCTAACAAGTCAAACGACAGCAAAATCAAAGCTGCGGCTAAGACTGGAGTAGCAATCAAAGTGAGCGCTGAAGTCGCAATCATCGCCCAGCAAAACAAAGGCATTTCATTGAGACTCATGCTCGGAACGCGCATGGTAAAGATGGTAACGGCAAAATTAACCGCCCCCAAAATCGAAGAAGTCCCCAGAATCAAAACGCTGAGAATCCAAATTTCTTCCCCCGCTTGAGCAGTAACTAAGCTCAAAGGCGGATAGGAAGTCCAACCCGCCTGTGGAGCTCCTACCAAAAAACTGCTCAACAGCAAAACGCCGCCTACGGGAATTAGCCAAAAGGCAAGGGCATTCAGTCTGGGAAATGCCATGTCTTTTGCCCCAATCATTAAGGGGATCAAAAAGTTAGCAAATCCGGCTCCGGCGGGTACGATCCACAGGAAGATCATCACCGTCGCGTGAACAGTAAATAAACTGTTGTAGAGTTCGGGGGTGACAAAATCGGCGTCGGGGGTGGCGAGTTCTGTTCGCACCAAAGTTGCCATCACGCCGCCGATTAGATAGAAAATAAATGTTGTTACCAGGTATTGAATACCGATGACTTTGTGATCGGTATTAAAAGTGAAGTAGTCGCGCCAATGTCTATCAGCGGGCGCTGTTCCGCGAGCCTCAGTGTTTGCACTTTCTTGGAACTGTGCTTGTGTCATAGTTATTAGTCATTAGTTATTAGTCATTAGTTATTAGCTCAGGATCAAAGACCCAGTAGCCAGAACTAATGACTATTTTTAGTGATGAGTTGGGTGAAGTTGTTCTAGGGCTTCGGAATTAATTTTTATTTCCCTGACGTAGGGAGCCAAAAATTCTCCATCTGACAATTCCCCAGGATTGACTGCAACTGCTTGCTCTAAGTTTTGACTGCTAGCAACTTGCTGGCTTTGCAGCCAAGTGTCGAATTCTTCTGGCGTGTGAACGACTGCTACAGCTTTCATCGCTCCGTGATAAGCGCCGCACAATTCAGCACAAACAACCCGGTATTCGCCAGTTTTAGTTGGTGTAAATCTCAGTTCGCTCGGCCGGCCGGGAATTGCATCTTGTTTGAGGCGAAATTCCGGCAGCCAAAATGCGTGCAGCACGTCTTGAGCTGAGATATTTAGCTGTACGTCGCGGTTGACTGGCATATGCAGTTCGCCAGAACTAACGCCGCTTTCTGGATAGCTAAAAATCCAGGCGTACTGCAAACCTGTGACATTTACAACTAAGTCTGCTGGTTTGTCTTCATTTTCTGGGGAAGCGCCTACGCCTAAAGCAACGAGTTTTTGAGATGGAATTTGAGGGGCGTTTTGGGGTGTATCTGAGAGTGTGGCTGCGATCGCACTTCCCCGCATTTTAGAGTGCGCTTGCATGGTGCCGTGGTCGTGATTGCCCATCGGATCGAGGCCTCCCATTGAGTTGTAAATCTCAAAACTGTAGACTCCGATTCCTAAAATAATCACCGCCGGCACGGCTGTCCAAAGAATTTCTAAGGGAAAGTTGTCATGCCAAGGCGGCCCGTCTGTGTTGTCTCCTTGACGACGGCGATATTTAATTGCAGCAACGATGAGAATTCCCTGGACCATGATAAATAGTCCAGTGGAAATGGTCATCATTGTATTGAAAAGTGCGTCTATGTCGGATGCTTCATCAGAGGCGGCGATCGGCAGTAAACCGTGATTCTGCCCGTACCAGAGACTGATCAGAGTCACTCCGATGCCGGCGAGCATGGTGAGGATGGAACTTGGAATGTTCACGCTGGTACTTCTTAATAGCGACACTTCTTCGCTTGAAAAATGAAGGAAGCGCCTCTGGGTTATCAATTTTTAATTGTAAATGGTATTTTTAGTAAAATGTCTATCTTAAGGGTTACTTAAGGCTTAGTATGTTTGACCGAGCGATCGCGAGCCTCAAAAATACGTCTTTTGTACCTTGACAAAAATGAGTAAAAATGGTACACAATCGCTCTGTTTGGCTGCTAAATTTGAGATGGTTTCTCAAACACCATCAAATGCTGCTGGGGTAACATATCTTTTGTCTCTTTCCATACTAAACCGACTGCGGCCATTTCTTTTTTCACCTGCTTCTGCGTCATTTTGTGCAAACCTTTAATGGGAATCATCGGGTTTTCGCCCCGATACTCGATCGATACCGTGCGGCCTCCCGGTTTGAGTGCTTTCACAATTCCTTGCATCATTTCTCTAGGATATGCAAATTCGTGATAAGCATCGACCATCACAACTAAATCTACGCTATTTTCCGGCAAATTTGGATTGTCGATACTGCCCAAAACTGGCTCAACGTTAGCAATATTTTTTTCTTGTTTATTCAATTTAATAAAATCAATCATTTCCGGCTGCACGTCAACTGCCAAAACCTTTCCTTCTGGAACTAAGGGAGCGATGCGAAAGCTAAAATATCCCGTTCCTGCTCCAATGTCGGCGACAATATCAGTTGGTTTTAAATCGAGATTGTTGACTAATCGAGCTGATTTTTCTTCCATGCCGCGAGACGGTCTTTCTAGCCAACCAGCACCTTGATCTCCCATGACTTGAGCAATTTCTCGACCCATGTAAAATTTGCCGGTTCCGTCAGGATTGTGGACTGTTCGCTGCTGATAAATTGGGTCGCCATCGGCGGTTTTACTTACGGCTGCACACGCATTGAGCGGCAATATGCAAATTATTGCTAAGATAATTGCTGCTAGATGTTTGAGGAATTGTCGGTTTT
Organism: Microcoleus sp. Pol1C5; assembly: GCF_036701115.1. Taxonomy (NCBI): domain Bacteria; kingdom Bacillati; phylum Cyanobacteriota; class Cyanophyceae; order Oscillatoriales; family Microcoleaceae; genus Microcoleus; species Microcoleus sp. Pol1C5. The sequence continues at coordinate 15,041 of NZ_JAUBQE010000049.1, forward strand.
TCACGATCGTCCTAATTGTATTTTTAATTTTGTCATTACCAGGCTCTGCGCGGTAATGCAGAACCAGAGGAACAGCCGAGCGAATATCGAGAATAGTTTAAGATTTAGCTGACAGCGGATTCTAATAATCTGATTGTACCAGAGTCAGCGTCGATTTCGACTTCTTGACCGATCGGCAAAGTGAACTGCTCCCGGATGTGTCCCACCATTGAACCGTACCACGCGGGAATATTTAAAGGGCGAATGTGGTCGGATAAGACTTGAGGCAAGGTTAGGGACTCTTGGGGTTTTTCAGCTTCGCACTTGGTACACTGTCCGAAAATAAAACCGGATATTTTATCAAGAATGCCCGCTAATTTGAGCTGCGTCAACATTCTATCGATGCGATACACTTCTTCACCAACTTCCTCAACAAACAAAATACTGTTTTCCCAGGTCGGTAAATATGCAGAACCCACCATTGCTGCTATTACTGATAAATTTCCACCGATTAGTTTTCCCCTAGCTGTGCCCCGCCCGATTGTTTGAACTTGCACGCTTTGGGAGTTTTGCATCGTAACAGAACCTCCGTCAAACAAAACTTTTTTGACGTAATTTACTGTAAAGGGACTCCAAGTTGACGCACCTAAAGGGCCGTGAAAAGTAACTCTATTAGTTTTAGCATAAATCGCCAATAACAGCGCAGTAATATCGCTAAATCCCATAATAATTTTGGGATTGTTGCCGATAATATTGTAATCTAGGAGCGGCAATATCCGACCGCAGCCCCAGCCGCCCATCCCGGTAAAAATAGCTCGCACGGAGTCATCGGCAAAGGCTGCGTTGACATCGGCGGCGCGATCGGCATCCTTGCCTGCTAAATAGCCGTAGCGGTCGTAAAAATGCTCTCCCAATTTAACTTTTAAACCCAGCTTTTCCATAACTTTAAAAAAATCCTCGATTTCTTTTTTGTAGTTGAAAGCAGCAGGATTGATTAAAGCTACTGTATCGCCAACTTGCAGGCGGCGCGGCTTAACGATCGCACTTTTGGGAGATAGGTTGGTTTGGGCGATCCTCTTCGAGGGCTTCGCTAACGGCACAAGCTGAGTACCAATAGCAGTCAGCCCAAAAGTTGTCAGCAGAGCACGGCGGCGGAGAGTCATAGCTGTTAGGTAATTTTTGCTATAATTGTAAAGGAAAATTTCTGCAATATCAGTTTAAAATTGCCAGTTTCAAATGAAAACAGACACTAAAATCTCAGCTAAAAAATCTTGGGCTCAAGCTTTAGCCCGTCCGGCTGCGGAATTTCCGCTGACTCACTTATCCGTTAAAAGCGGTAAAATTCCCGCAGGATTGCGCGGCACTCTCTACCGTAACGGGCCCGCACGTTTGCAACGCGGTGGCATGAATGCGGGACACTGGTTTGATGGCGATGGTGCTATTTTGGCAGTACATTTTACCGATGCCGGTGCTGGTGCTGTCTATCGCTACGTGAAGACAGCGGGATATCAAGCTGAGGAAAAAGCTGATAAATTTCTCTACAGTAATTATGGCATGACAGCACCGGTGCCTCTGTGGTTGCGGTGGACTAAATCTGTTAAAAATGCTGCCAATACTTCAGTTTTAGCTTTGCCCGATCGCCTTTTAGCTTTGTGGGAAGGCGGCTGGCCTCACAGCCTCGATTTGCAAACCCTGGAAACTCGCGGAACGGACGATTTAGGAAGTTTAGAGAGCGGATCTTCTTATTCCGCTCACTGCAAGCGCGACCCGATTACTGGCAATATTTTTAACTTTGGAACTACACCGGGTGCCAGTACAAAGTTGAATCTGTATAAAAGCGATCCTACAGGCAAAATTGTGCAACAAGCAACGGTTGCTTTAGATGGAATTCCCATGATCCACGATTTTGTTTTAGCTGGAAAGTATCTCATATTTTTTGTACCGCCGGTGCGACTCAAATTTTTGCCAGTATTAGCGGGAATTAGCAGTTTCGGCGACTCTTTTGAATGGAAACCGGAGTTAGGAACGCAGATATTAGTTATTGACTCGGAAACTCTCTCTTTAGTTAGTCGAGGCCAAACCGATTCTTGGTTTCAGTGGCATTTTGCTAACGGTTTTGTCAAGGAAGATGGTTCGGTGGCCGTTGATTTTGTGCGCTTCGCTGACTTTCAAACTAATCAGCGGCTGAAAGAAGTAGCGGCGGGCGAAACTCTCACCGATGCGGAGGGTTCCCTGTGGCGGGTGTGTCTCAATCCTCAAACTGGCAAAGTGACAGCAGCCGAAGAATTGCTGGATCAACCTTGCGAGTTTCCGACGGTACCTGCTTCAGAAATAGGGCAAGACTCGCGATATATTTATCTGGCAATGTATCGGCCTGACGTTGATATTGTACCGGAACGTTATGGCGCGATCGCCCGTTTGGAGACGCAAACCCGCAATCTCACAATTGCGGACTTGGGCGAAAATCGCTATCCCGCAGAGCCCATCTACGTTCCAGATATTTCGTCGGAGAAAGGTTGGATAGTAACAGTTATTTATGACGGCAATTCTGACAGCAGCGAAGTCTGGATATTTGACAGCGACGGACTTTCCCGCGAACCTGTTTGCCAGCTAGAATTGCCCGGTGTCATACCTTTGGGCTTTCACGGCACTTGGAAATCTGCCGTATGAGAATTGTGTAAAGAAGTGTTGCGGAAGATTTATTAAAAATTGTTGCCGCTTTAACTTCTAGTTGTTAAGGTGTGTGTAGATAGGAAATTCTCATATCTAGGAGGTGTGGAATTGATAATCTGTATTGCTCAATTATCCTGTGCCAATTCGCACGAATCCCCGGCGATTTTAAGTCGCGATTGCACAGGATATCGTCTGCCTCTGCGGACTAAAAAAAGAGGGGTAATTAAGCCCTGGCGAATAATCAATCCCGGCGAATATTCCCGGCCAATTTATTCGCAGCTACACAGGCAAAATCCGCCTCCACGGAGTGAAGAAAGAGGGGTTCTCCAACCCCGCTCAATGACCAATTCGCGGTGAATATCCCGGAGAATAAATTCGCGGCTACACAAGCAAAGTCCGCCTCCGCGAACTGAAGAAAAAGCGGTAATAAAGCCCGCTTGGTCATAATTTTGACTCGGTTTGCCCATCTCAGGTTTGTCTGCTTGAATGAGGTTAAAAGCCCAGATATTTGACTGATTTCTGGCAAACCACAAGTTTAGTTCAACTCACGCGCACGTTAGCGATTCAACAGTTTTTGGTTCTGAGTTAACCCCACAAGTAAATGAGGTCTATCGCAACAAGATAGCCTTTTCAACAATTATGAATTATGAGTTGTTACCGCTAAAACATTCAACTCATAACTAATAATTCACAACTCACAACTCATAACTCCGTGCCGCGGTGAGCATCAACCAAAAGGTTTAATCTATGCAACTTCAAGGAAAAACAGCTCTTGTTACAGGAGCTTCGCGCGGAATTGGGCGATCGATCGCCCTGGAATTAGCGAGACAAGGAGTCAAACGTTTGTTGATTGTGGCGCGCAACCGCAAGCAATTAATTGAACTGGCCGAGGAAATCGATCTTTTTGGCACAGAAGTAGTGCCGTTAGCTTTGGATTTAACTCAGTCAGTAGCGGTGAATATTGCGATCGCCCAAGCTTGGCGAGATTGCGGCCCGATTCACCTGCTAGTCAACTGTGCAGGCGTCGCGCACCAAGCATCATTCTTGCGTTCCCCGCTGCCGTTAATCGAGGAAGAAATCGCCTTAAATTTGCTCGGAACCTACACAATTACACGCTTGATTGCGAGGCGAATGGCGACTCAAAAAGAAGGAACCATCGTCAACGTTTCGAGCTTAATGGGAAAAATTGCCGCGCCCACAATGGCCACTTATTCTGCTACCAAATTTGCTATTTTGGGATTCACCCAAGCTTTACGCAGCGAGTTAACTCAGTACAATGTTCGAGTCACAGCTTTGCTGCCATCTCTAACAGATACCGACATGGTGCGAGACTTGGAACAATTCCGGTGGGTAGTGCCCACAACTCCCGAAAAAGTTGCCCTAGCGCTTGTCGCGGGATTGCACAAAGATGCGCCGGAAATCTTGGTAGGATGGCAAAGTCATCTAGCAGTTTGGTGTCACCGAATTGCGCCTTGGTTGCTGGATTTTGTGTTGCGGATGGCGACTCCCGAACTTCGGGATAAATCGCGGGGCCGCAAATTGCGGGAGGCTTTAGCTAGCGGGCGATAAACCCTTCTCTGGGCGGGCTTTCCGGCCCACCCCACAAGAAAACTCATTCTTTGTGGAACGGGCAAGATGCCCGTTCCGGGCTCTTCGGCCCATTGGTGTCAACTTAAGTTGTTAGCCCGCCCACCCGTTAGTCCGCCAGGGAATTCATTCCTTGTCGGACTGTCGGACTATCGGACTATCGGACTACCAATTGAACGTTAACTTGACACCAATGGGCATTGCCCTGTCCCTAGAAGGGTTATGTACTTACTTACCAGCAAAAGTGGTGTATATCATTTCCACTCGCCCTGAAGAGTAAAAGCAGCCCAATAATAGGGAGATTTCCATTTTTCCTGCTGCATCATTTCAATCTGCGCCGCCCTCAAAGCTGCCGCCGGCGCTAACTGTTGTTGCAGCATTTTTTGATAAAACTTTTGCATTAACACAGAAGTTCCTTCATCATCCACACTCCACAAACTCACCGCCACCCGCTGCGCCCCCGCATACATAAATCCCCTTGTTAATCCCACCATTCCTTCGCCTTTAACATTCTGTCCCATTCCCGATTGACAAGCACTTAAAACCACTAAATTTGCCGCCAGTTTCAAGTTGAAAATATCCGTGAGTCGCAAGAAGCCATTGACAAGATTGCCTTTGTCATCTATCATCGACATCAGAATTCCTGAGAGTTCGGGATTTTTGCTGTTGGCCATGCCGTGGGTGGCGAAATGCACGATTTGATAATTGGCTAAACTGCCGTCGGTAGCAGTAGTGCGGCTGGCATTAAAATCAAATATTTGACGGCTAGAAGCTGAGGGGAATAAAGTTAATATTGTTTGGGCTTCTTGGCGGGTAAATGGTAGGCGTTTTGGCGGCCATTCCCGATTAGAAGCGCGAAGCGATTGATTTAAACCGAGGTTATTTGCTTCTAATTTTTCTGTTGTTGCTTGGGTGATTTTTCCTTTGATTCTTTCATCGTCTGGACTGAAAACAGGATCGGCTAAAATTGCTAAACTTTGGCTTGGTGGTTTTCTATCTTCGTAATTTTGCCTGAGAATGGCGAGACTTGAGGCGGAAGGCAGGGTAATAATTTCATGTTCGGTAATTAAGGGAACATTGCTATTTTGTCCGGCGGTTGGGGGAAGAGTTAAAGCTGGAAAAGGGGTATAGTGCAGCACGCCGTCGGGAACAATTAATAAGCGTTTGTTTGCTAATTGGGCTGCGGCGGGCTGTAAAATTACTTGACTTAGATTTGCACTTGCTTGGGTAACTTTTTGGGGAATATTTCTCTGGGTTGGGCTAGTTATTGCGTCTCGGAAATTGCGGGCTGCTGTTTCAAGGTCAACCTGTTTTGGTAATTCATAGCTGGTTAGTCCCTTTTGGCTAACCACCCACAAATAACTGCGGTCTTTGCCAAGGGAATACTGCAATAAAATTGTGTTTTCATCGAGAATCAGTTTTTGAATTTCTGGCCGTGTTAAAGGTTGGGGCTGGGTGAGGGCAGCGTAGCGGGGGCTGGCGGTACGAATCTGGGCTTGAATTTGCTGATTTTGTTCCAAAAGTGCGAGGCGCTGTTTGTCGATTTCATCGATTTGAGTTGGATTGAGGTTGGGGCTGCTGATTGCTTCGATGCGCTGCTTTTCAATGGCATCGAGTTGCTGTTGCAGGCTCTTTTCTTGTTGCAGTAAATTGGGGTCAATGCCTTCGCGAATGTTGGCATTACTTTCTTGGAGGAGTTCGAGGAGACTGCGGGCCCTCGAACGTTCGCTGGCTTCTAAGGCTTTTGTATCATAACCGGATTTAGGATTAGTTTTATGCAGTTGCATTAACAAATCGATGTAGAATTCGTAGTAGTTTTGTACTGTGGCAAAGTATGAGCTGCGGAGTTCAGGGCTGGCAATTTTGGTGCGGAGGTTTTCGATGATTTTGATAGAGGATTCAATGTCGTTAAGGGCTTCGGTAAGATTGTTTTGGTTGCGTTTGACATAAGCTATGTGGAAAAGGGTGATAGCTTCTCCAGCGCGATCGCCTGTTGCCCGACTCAGGGGAAGCGACTGGCTGTAATACTCTAGCGCTTTCTGTTTTTCTCCCAATTCTGCGTAGACATTGCCGATGTTGTTGAGGGTGGCAGCTTCCCCACGGCGATCGCCTACTGCCCGAAATAGGGGAAGCGACTGGCTGTAATACTCTAGCGCTTTCTGTTTTTCTCCCAAATCTGCGTAGAGATTGCCGATACTGGTGAGGGTGAGAGCTTCCCCACCGCGATCGCCTACTGCCCGTTTCAGGGGAAGCGACTGGCTGTAATACTCTAGCGCTTTCTGTTTTTCTCCCAATGCTGAGTAGACACTGCCGATGTTGTTGAGGGTGGTAGCTTCCCCACCGCGATCGCCTGTTGCCCGTCTCAGGGGAAGCGACTGGCTGTAATACTCTAGCGCTTTCTGTTTTTCTCCCAATTCTGAGTAGACTAAGCCGATACTGCTGAGGGTGGTAGCTTTTCCACCGCGATCGCCTGTTGCCCGCAATAGAGGAAGCGACTGGCTGTAATACTCTAGCGCTTTCTGTTGTTCTCCCAATGCTGAGTAGACACTGCCGATGTTGTTGAGGGTGGTAGCTTCCCCACGGCGATCGCCCACTGCCCGCAATAGAGGAAGCGACTGGCTGTAATACTCTAGCGCTTTCTGTTTTTCTCCCAATTCGGAGTACACAGTGCCTATGTTGTTGAGGGTGGCAGCTTCCCCACCGCGATGGCCTGTTGCGCGTCTCAAGAGAAGGGACTGGCTAAAATACTCTAGCGCTTTCTGTTTTTCTCCCAATTCTGCGTAGACATTGCCGATGTTGTTGAGGGTGGTAGCTTCCCCACGGCGATCGCCGAGTGCCCGAAACAGGGGAAGCGACTGGCTGTAATACTCTAGCGCTTTCTGGTTTTCTCCAAAATCTGAGTAGACTCTGCCAAGACCAAGGAGACTAAGTGCTTGCCCTCTATTGTCGCCTGCTTGCCGATACAACTTTAATGCTTCTTCCCACTTGACGATCGCAGTTCTTTTTGCTTGGGCCGTTCCTTGCTGGTACAGTTGGAGTCCCTCTTTGAAAGCTTTTTCAGCAGCCTCGCTACTGTTAGTTTGTGGTGTTTGTACGACTTTCTCAACTGGCCAGACTGCTGCAACTGCCTGACTTAGCTGTACCGAAAGTGCGATCGACATACCAGCCACAAACAATTGAGTGCGATCGAACATAGCCACCCTTTTTGTATTTTTGTCAATTTTACTCACTAGCTCGCTTAGTGTAAACACAGGAAGAAGTAAGGGCGATCGGCATTTTTGCTAGAGTTAACGAGTAGTGCGATTCCCTGCAGGATCGCTACGCCGCGCGTACTTTTTCCCAGCATGAACAACATCCCAACTACCCCCGATCCCCTAACCAGCCACTGGGATTGCCCCGAATGCGGCGGCACCGGTACCCTCAGCCCAGAAATTTGCCCTGTTTGTCTCGGAGCAAAATACATCGATCTCGCTACAATAACGAACTGGATGCTCGATTTCATGGAATCTCGCGGCTGCGATCGAGCTGAGATCGATCGATTGCGAACCGAAAGCCCAGACCCCCTAACATTAACTTTTTGCCTCGAAGTTTGTATCGCCCTTAAATAAACAACAATATCAAGTCTGCTTAATTGCTTATAAATCATTTACGGGCATTGGGAATAGGGCATGGTCAGAAAAAAAACGCACTCTACAAGTTGATTTAACAGAAACGAAATAATGCCCAATGCCCTATTCCCAATACCCTATTCCCAATATTCAGTGTCCCTTAACCGGATGTTGCCCGTAATAAGGCAAAGCATCCGACCAATCAGGGCGACTTCCTTGTTTCCACTCCAAATAAGCCAATTCCAACACACTAGAAACCGACCAACCCAACTCGCTACCAACTTCAATTAACTGATAAGAATTTCCCCAATTATCCAACTTTTCCTGCCAAGCTTCAGGAGTCATCACCGTATCAGGAAACAACTCAGTTAAACCAGAATCTTTGTTAACTGAATAAACCGCCCCAAACAATTGACCCCGCTGTGCAGGCATTTGCAGCGCCATATCCTGATTTGAGATAGATTTTTTACTGCTGCTGCAAGCGACAGCCGCCAAAGTTGAAATCGCAAAAACCGGAATATCCAACTGTTGAGCCAAAGTCCGCGCCGTCACCATACCCATCCGAGTCCCCGTGAAACCTCCGGGCCCCTTCGCCACCGCAATAAAAGCCAAATCCGCCCAAGTTTGCGGCCCAATAAACTCGACTAAATACTGATGCAAATGAGTGGCTAAATCGCGATCCAAATTCCAAGTTTGCCAGCGAGAATCCCCGGCAAAATTGCTGATGGCTAAACCGAGTTCGCGACTAGCTGTGTGCAGGGCTAAGCCGTATTTTTTAACAGATGTTCCGTCTTGGGGATTGCTATTCACGATTACTGATAATTTTCCTTAACAAAAAACAGCGGCAAAGCCACAACTAAGCAACCCAAAAGAATGCCAAATATTCCCGTGTTTAAAATCCGGGAATTCCCCATGCCCCCAGTCATCAAAAACAGCACCACTAAGCTTGCAAATAAATTTTTATTGGCAAATTCTTTGTGTTGGGAAACTTGATGCTTCACCGCCATAAAACCAGAAGAAACTATTAGCGCAAACCAAGAATTAAAAATGACTATTTGAGAGCCAAAGATAAACCAAACTAAAGCAAACATTAGCGCATCTATCCAAAAATCCTGAGTTTTCAACTTCGGCAGCCAAAATTCTTGGGTAGCAACAGGGGCGATTTTCTTGACTAATTGATTGTGTTGCATCCGCACGAGTTTGTTTCTCAATTTAATCTTGGGATCGATTTGCAATATTTGCTTCCACTCCGGGCGGCGAGAATTGTTAACTCTTCCCAACAGCTTCACGGCTGCGACTTTATTTAACTGCAAATCGGTGAGTCTTGTGGCAATTATTTGAGATAAGTGCGGATAGTAAACGGGGTTGTCTTCGGTTCTGTTGATGACGATATTGAGCTGTTGCTTGGCTTGACTGACTTGGATTGTAACATTGTACGGGGCGATCGCCTCTTGCAGAGCTTCCTGAATTTCGGCTTGCTGTTGGCGAGTGAAAAGCGACACACCGGGCGCGGGTGTAAGCACCAGTTCTGCGGGCGTTTCCGGCGCGTCTAGCACAGGCGGTGCGTCTAAATACACCGGTTTGGGGTTCAAGTGCCGGATGACTGCTGATGCTGAACTGTAGCGCCGATTGGTAGCACTTTGAAGCATGGTGTCGAGGATGCGGCCGAAATCGTCGCTAACAGCAGTCTTCAAATAATTTCGCCAAGCCCAAGAATCTTCTGTACTGTCGAACAAATCGAAGGGAGGAATTTCAGTCAGCAAGTGAATGCAGGTAACGCCCAAGCTGTAGATATCGCTGGCAAAAACTGCTTTCCCCATCAATTGTTCTGGGGCTGTATAAGCAGCACTGCCGATGATTGTACCAGTTGGCTGCAAGCCGTTTGCTGTTACTTTCTTAGCTGCACCGAAGTCTACTAAAACAATATCTTTTTGGAAAGGAGAGGGTTGATAGGAAGTTTCTAAGGCGGGTAAAGGAGTTGGAGATAGTCGGCGGCGAATGATATTTTCTGGTTTGATATCGCGGTGAATAACTTTGGATTTGTGGACGAAGTGGAGCACGGGCAATAAATCGTTGAGGATTTGCCGAATTTGAGTTTCGGTGAATGCTCCTTTTTGTTCTAATTCTCTGGCTAGGTTTTTACCGTCTATAAATTCTTGTACTAAATACTGTCTCCCGTCTTGTTCAAAATGCGCGATTAATTCTGGAATCTGGGGATGTTTACCCAAGGTTTCTAGCTGGGCTGCTTCTTGGTGAAATAGTTGAGCGGCTTTTTCGGCGGCGGTATTTTGCTGCAAAAATTGCTTGATTACGCACTGCGAAAAAATCAGGGGTTTGGTTTCATCAACTGCTAGAAATGTTCGGCCGAAGCCTCCTTGCCCGATCGGCTTTATGGTTCGGTAGCGAGATGCTGATGGCGTTTCTGGGTCAATAGTCAACAACAATTTGGAGCCGCAACTTTGGCACAATTCTGCATCCCCTGGGTTGTGCGGATTCTGGCAAGTTGGGTTTAAGCAATAGCACATTGGATTTTAGATTTTAGATTTTAGATTTTAGATTTTTAATTGGGAATGGGGAATGGGGAATTGGGCATCGGGCATCGGGCATCGGGCATCGGTAATTAAAAATTGGGAATTGAATATTGGAAATGGAAAATTGAAAATTGGGTAAAAAGAAGAAACAAGAAAATGAGAGCGTTTTATTTTTTTCGTTCTTCCTTCTTCCTTCTTCCCTCTTCCTTCTTCATTCTTCCTTCTTCCTTAAGTCGGGACGAGTTCGCCTGGCCGCAATTTTGCCCATTTGCCGGTCTCTTGCTTGAAACTCTGACACCCGACTACATCCCATTCCATTTCAATTTCGTCTTGGCGGGGACGGATGTTGACGTTGATGGTGGGTTCTACGGGGTCGAAATCGGGTGTTTCGGTGAGGTGAAGCTGTTCGTGCTGTTCTTCTACGGCGTGGTAGGTGAAGCAGCGGTCTACATAGTGGCAGTTAATACAAATACACATTCTTGATATCCTCTGTGCATTTCAAAAAGATTGGTGAAAATTGAGCTTTCTGTTAATCTAGCGTAGCAAGAGTTTAATTGTTTGTAAGGAAAGTAGATTTTTGTTGCGATGCCGATTAATTTGCCCTCTTCATTATCTCCTGATACTTGGCCGTTTGATTTGAAACTGCTGACACCGCCTGCTTATCTGGTGGGCGGTGCAGTGCGGGATGCGTTGCTGGGGAGGCGATCGCACTATTTTGATTTGGATTTCGTTATGCTAACACGGGCCGTGAAGACTGCTCGAAAAATTGCCGATCGCACGAAAGGTGGATTTGTCTTGTTGGATGCGGAACGCCAAATTGCGCGGGTTGTATTTGCGGGCGGTACGGTGGATTTGGCGCAAGCGGAAGGGGGGAGTCTGGAGGGGGATTTGCTGCGCCGAGATTTTCGGATAAATGCGATCGCCTGCAATCCTTTTACCGGAGAAATCATCGATCCTTTGGACGGTCAAACTGATTTGCGCTTGGGTTTGCTGCGGATGGTTTCGCGGTCAAATTTGGAGGACGATCCGCTGAGGTTATTAAGAGCTTACCGCCAAGCGGCGCAGTTGGGTTTTGCGATCGAACCTGAAACTCAATCTGCGATTCGGGAATTAGCGCCGCTGTTGAGTCGGGTAGCGGTGGAACGGGTGCGGACGGAATTGGGTTATTTGTTGAGCAATCCTGATGGTGTTCCTTGGATTTGTCGCGGTTGCGAAGACGGTTTGTTTTCGATTTGGTTTGAAAGTGCGATCGACCGTTTCGATATTTTGACAAAAATTGACGCATCTGCTGACAAATTAGCGGCTATTTACCCGGAATTAGGGAAGGAATTCGGGCGTCAGATTCGAGATACAATTAAAACGCCTTTGTTGGCTGTCGCGAAGCTGGCTATTTTGGCAGATTCCGACCCGACAATTGCTGAAACCCAGTTGCAGCGGCTGAAGTACAGCAATGCGGAGATTAAAAGTGCGATCGAGCTTTTGAAATACTTGCCACAATTGCAAGCAAAACCTATTGCGGAAATGTCTTTGCGAGAACAGTATTTTTTGTTTCGGGATGTGGGAATAGTATTTCCAGTTTTAGCGGTTTTAGCCGTGGCGGCGGGAGTGGCGGTTGAGAATATTTCACTGTTAATTAATCGCTATCTGGATGCTGATGATATTGTTGCTCATCCCACACAGTTAGTTACCGGCAATGATTTAATGGAATATTTGAAATTGCCCAGAAGTCCGCGCATCGGTCAATTGTTGATGGAGATTCAATTAGCGCGGGTGGAAGGGAGAATTGCGACTCCCGAAGATGCGCTGAAATTGGCGCAAGAGTTAGTTAATTAGTAAGTTGAAATTGATATATTGCAGAAATTAGAACGGGCAAGATGCCCGTTCCACAAAATTCAACTTTCCCGTGGGGTGGGCTTTGAGCCACGCCATAAAAAGTTAGTTGACAATGGCAAAAATCAGAATATTAAACAATATCTCTTAATTCTTCCGGCAATTCAAACTTGCCATCGGCACTCGGTTCAAATTCAACAACTTTCAACACAGCATCAACATTCAGCGGCCCGTAAATGTGCGGGTAATTTTCACCCGCAGCCAATTCATATTTAATTTCAGATTCTACTTTTTCCGAGTCAATCAACAGCAGCAGCAATTTTTTTTTACCAACAAAGAACTTATTGGCAGATTTAACAACTTGCGGCAGAGTCGAACAGTGGATAAATCCTTCAGAGTCTAGGGTCTCACCGCGATAGGATTTAAGCTGTTTTGCTTCTTCCCATTGTTGGCTTTGAGTGATGTGAAATATAACGCTCATAAATTATTTTACCTGGAAAATAGAAGCTAGGCAGAGCATCTAGATATGTGTTCCAATGCTCTACCTAAGAACGAGATTAAAGGACTAAAGTCCCTACTAAAAAACTAGCACGATACGAGTACATCAGATCGCCCGAGAACTCTCATATCTTCGTCATCTAGTTCGACTGGTGTGCCGCTGCGAATTAGTTCTACAAAATCCTCATTTGGCACCATGATGCACAAAGTGTACAAACGTTCGCTGCCCGTATTCTCAATTACGTGAGTACCCGTTGGAGGTACTAACAAACTATCTCCCGGTTGAATACTAACTGTTTTGCCATCGCAGGTTGCTTGCCCTCTTCCTTTGAGTACAAAAAACATTTCTACTGCGAATTGATGGCGGTTGGGAGGAGTTTTACCGCCCGCATCGAAAATCTCCACGCAAACAGTTAATGAAACATTAGCTGTTACCGGATCGAAGACGATAGCTAATCTATTAGTATCGCCCGGACTGATGCGAAATGCTTGGTAGTCTTGCGGAGACTTTACCACTGGAATCATACACTGGTTTGTCATTTTTTTATTGTGAGTTGTCGGTTGTTATGTTTCTGATATGATTAGCGAGCGAGCTAGAGTCATTAGTTTAGGACTTACGCATGGGCGGCGAGAAACCGGGTTTTTACTGAGAAGATGTGTTACAGGCGACAAAAACCGCAAAAACCCGGTTTCTTTGTTGCTGAGCTGTAAGTCCAGTAGTTGCGAGCTTAGCCTCAAAAAATTATTCTTAGTGACTAATGACTGCTGACTAAGGACTAAGGACTGCTATTTAATTGTTTCTAACATAGCCTGAGAATCAGACACAAAACCAAAACATTGCTTAACGTTATAAAGAGTCGCTTGCCAGCAATAATCTGGCGATGTCGTCGCTGTACAATCTTTGACTAAAATACAGTCGTAACCGAGGAAATTAGCATCTTGCAGGGTAGCCATCACGCACTGATCGGCGTTTACTCCTCCGAAGAAAAGTGTAGTTCTGCCGAGGTTCCGCAAGATACTATCTAAAGGAGTATCCCAAAAGCCGCTCATCCGATATTTATCAACGCAAATATCCTCCGGTTTGGGTTTTAATTCATCGACAACCTGCGCCGCCCAACTCCCTGCCATCAGTACAGGGGCGTTGTTTTTTGGCAGCGGATCTCCCAAACCTACGCCGTCACCTGTGGGATTGTAAACATGACGGGAAGCTGCACTAATATTGAGCAAATCGGGGCGGTTTCCCCAGTTAATCCAAATAATTGGCACTGCGTGCGATCGCAATTTTGGCAGAAAATTTATTAAAGGATTAATTGGAGTTCGGGCGGGCGTTACATCTACGCCAATATGTGCTAGCCAACCGTCGGGATGACAGAAATCGTTTTGCATATCTATCACCAACATTGCTGCTTTTGCTAAGTCCAAACGCAGGGTTTTAGTTTCTGTTTCTAAAGTAACAATTTGTGGGTCAAGTTGCGAGCGGGTGATATCGGCAATTTTGGCATCAACTTTCCAAGCATTCGGCGGTACGCCCAAGGTGCGGAGAGAATCAGGATTCATAGGGATTGTGACTCAAAAACAATTTCAATCTTATAACTATTTGATTGTTACTAACTTGTCATATCTTAAATCTTTGTTATAATTAAGTATCCGGGGAAACTTTTTGAAAAATTTTAGGATTTATTAACTTTATTCTCGTTGGGCGATCGCAAATCTTAGCGCCTGGGAATCATACAATAAAAATCAATATAAATTTACAAATCTATTTTCATAAAATATGATTCCGTCCTTGGCTACAATCTCCACTACCATTAGACACCATATTTTAGGGAAGCATCACCAGCGTTAAAATTAGTTAAATTCTCCCATACAGCCTCAAACACAAAAAAATTTGGTGACAATAAAGGCAGTCAAAGTAAGTTAATTAACACAGGTAAGTCATAATAGTAAAGTAAGCTCACTACCCAACCAAAGATAACAGTTATGTCATGGCAAACCAGGCAGGCTACTGTCGCCATCATTACATTAGCAATTTTCGCAGAATTAGCGCTGTCACTGAAAATTAACCCCATCAAACTCGCCAATCCTAATCACTCACAAGCTGTAGCGATGACACCCCCTAACAACCAGATAAATGTAGACGCCAGACTTGTTGCAGCTAATACCAAATTTGGTTTTAACTTGTTCAACACCCTCAGCAAACAAGAGCCGAATAAAAATATCTTTATTTCTCCTACTTCTGTCGCCCTCGCACTGTCAATGGCATACAACGGAGTTAGCGGAGAAACCAAACAAGAAATGACAAAAGTTCTCGAATTAACGGGAATGACTCCCCAAGAAATCAACGCCGCAAATCAAGGCTTGCAAAATAGTTTGCAGAAAGTTGCTCCCAATGTCCAAGTATTAATTGCTAACTCGCTTTGGACGCAACAAGGCTTCTCCTTAAAACCCGAATTTCTGCAAACTAATCAAAAATACTACAATGCCGATCTTACCGAACTAAACTTTATGAATCCGCAAGCTCTTAGCATCATTAACAATTGGGTGAGCAAAAAAACTCAAGGAAAAATTGATAAAATTGTCGATAAAATTAGCCCCGATGGAGTCTTGTTTTTGATTAACGCTATCTATTTCAAAGGCAACTGGAAAACCCCCTTTGATAAATCTCAAACTGCGAACAAAACTTTCTCTTTAACCGACGGCAGTTCAAAGCAGCATCCGATGATGTCCCAGAAAGGCATTTATTGGTACTACGAAACAGACAAATTTCAAGCAGTCAGTTTACCTTACGGAAAAGAAGGCGCTCTGGCTATGTATATTTTCTTGCCCAGCTCCAATAGCAATTTGGCAACTTTCTTGCAGCAATTAACACCAGAAAACTGGAATGAATGGATGCCAGAATTTACAAATATAAATGGGACAATTGAAATACCCCGCTTCAAAATAGAGTATGAAGTTGAACTCCAAAACACACTCACAGCTTTGGGCATGGCAGGAATTTTTGATAGCTCAAAAGCAGATTTTTCTCCAATGACTGATAACAACGTAGCAGTAGATTCAGTAAAACACAAAACATTTGTGGAAGTAAACGAAGAAGGTACAGAAGCAGCCGCCGTCACTTCCATCGCGGTAACCAGAGCTAGTAGATTGCCTTTTCAAATGAATGTAAACCGTCCATTCTTTTGTCCCATCCAAGACCATACTACAGGAACAATATTATTTATGGGTACCATCATTGACCCTCAATAATATCAAAAATAGTAGGTGCGTTAGAAAATGTTCGAGTGACTTTTAATAAAATAACCCTCGCTGACGCACCCTCACAAGCTAATTATACGGTAAAATATCAGTATAAAAATAATCATATTGGCGACAAATTGATGATTAAATTGCACAAATGGCAGCGGATACTGGCTTTAATAGTTGTTTTTGCGATCGCCCTTACCTCCTCCGCGATTTTATCCCCGCGTCTGTTAGCTCAAACCCGCCCCCAAACCCCAACAACCGAATTGCGCGGCGTCTGGCTGACTAACATTGATAGCGAGGTTATGTTCTCCCGCAACAACATCATTGACGCTGTAAATCGACTGGATCAACTCAATTTCAATACCATCTATCCCACGGTTTGGCAAGGAGGCTATACACTTTATCCGAGTGCGGCAGCCCAACGAGTATTCGGACAGTCGATCGACCCCTCGCCCGGATTGAAAGACCGAGACATCCTCAAAGAAATTATAGCACAATCCCATCAAAAAGGTATAGCAGTAATCCCCTGGTTTGAGTTTGGTTTCATGGCTCCCGCCGAAGCGGAATTAGCAACACTTCACCCCGACTGGCTGGCGCAGCGACGCGACGGTTCAACTATTTGGAAAGAAGGCAAACACGATCGAGTTTGGCTGAATCCATTTCATCCCGAAGTTCAGCAATTTATCTTAGATTTAATCATAGAAATTGTCGATAATTATGATATAGATGGCATTCAATTTGACGACCATTTCGGCTTGCCAGTAGAATTTGGCTACGAGCCACGGACAGTGTTAATGTATCAAGAACAAATCAAAAGTCCTCCCTCCGACGACTCCCGCGAAACCTTCTGGGTGCGCTGGCGCGCTGACAAAATCAATGACTTCGTGGGGCGAGTTTCCCGCGCCATCAAATCCCGCAAAGAAAAATGTATTGTCAGCTTATCTCCGAACCCTTTTCACTTTTCTTTACCCGCCCACTTGCAGGATTGGTTTACCTGGGAAAGACGCGGTTACATCCAAGAAATTGTGTTGCAGGTTTATCGCAGCGATATCAAGCGTTTTAGTGCCGAACTGGAACGGGAAGAAGTTAAATTGGCTAAATTTAACATTCCAACTGCGATCGGCATTTTAACAGGTCTTAAAAATAATTCTGTGTCCCTAAAACAAATTCAAGAACAAGTGCAAGAAGTGCGAAAAAGAGATTTCGCTGGCGTGTCGTTCTTTTTCTACGAAAGTTTGTCGAATTGGGCTAACGAAACCCCCGAACAGCGCAATTCTGCTTTGCAAGAATTCTTCCCCACGAAGATGCAGCGCCCGCCATCTGAAGCCAGAATTTGAAACCTAGGGTTAAAATGAGAAAAAGCATACAGCGCTTAGGAATTGTCATCTTATCTTTAACTGCTTTCCTAACAATTGGCTATCTCACTCCTAGAAAGTGGGGAAATTACTCGCAACCAGATTGCACAATCTCTCTATACATTTCCAACCAAGGCATTCACACTGAAATCATTGTTCCAGTTAAAAATGAATATTTTGACTGGAATCAATATTTACCGCTAACAGAAATAGGGCTGGATGTCACTTCTGATTATAAATATCTATCTTTTGGCTGGGGAGATAGAGCTTTTATGCTGGAAAATGCTACCTCAGCAATCATCAACCCAGTCACAGCTTTCAAGGCGCTATTTCTCCCTACTCCGTCTACCGTACACGTTCAAAGTTATCGGTTTCCTCCCCAAAATATTGAAACCAAATGTGTGAAAATTAGTGGAGCGAATTATCTTAAAATAATAAATTTTCTTCAAGATACATTCCAATTAGATGCAGCAGGTAATAAAATTAAAATTAGCTACGGCTACGGTAACAGCGACCGTTTTTATGAAGCAAAAGGCAGTTACTCTATTTTGAGAACTTGCAACGACTGGACGGCCGAAGCTTTGCAAAAAGCTGAGGTCAATACTCCTTTATGGTCAACGCTGTCTTCGGCGATTATATTTCATTTGAATAGCGGTTGCGAATGTCAAAAATAAAGGGTAATGGGTAATACCATTTTAGATTTAAGATTTTAGAAGTCGGAATGAATGATTATGTATGAGTTGGTAGATTGCATAAAGTTGCATTCTTTTTTTTAACTGGTATAATTACCAATTTGAGGAAAAATTATGAATGTAATTCCCGCGATCGACTTATTGGATGGAAAATGCGTCAGATTGTATCAGGGAGACTACGCGAAGTCTCAGACTTTTAACGACAACCCCGTCGAAGTCGCCAGACAGTGGGTAAATGAAGGCGCAACCATGCTGCATTTAGTAGACCTCGACGGCGCTAAAGCAGGTCATCCAGTCAACCAAGCAGCCATTGAAGCGATCGTCCGATCCGTAGACGTTCCCTGTCAAGTAGGTGGGGGAATGCGCGATCGCACTTCTGTTACTGCTATCCTCAATTTAGGCGTCCGGCGCGTCATTCTCGGCACTGTCGCCGTCGAACAACCGCAATTAGTCGGCGAATTGTGCGCCGAATTTCCCGGTCGAATTCTGGTGGGAATAGATGCCAGAAATGGTAAAGTTGCGACTAGAGGCTGGCTAGAAACTTCGGAAGTTTTAGCGACAGAATTAGCGCAGCAAATGGCAGAGTTAGGGGCGGCTGAAATTATTTACACCGACATTCACCGCGACGGTACTATGGAAGGGCCGAATTTGGAATCTTTGCGCGAAATTGCTAACGCTATTTCGATTCCCGTGATTGCTTCCGGTGGCGTTAGTTCGATCGCCGATTTGTTAAGTTTGCTGGCTTTGGAACCAATTGGTGTCAAAAGTGCGATCGTCGGTAGGGCAATTTATACCGGCGATATCTTGCTAAAAGAAGCAATTCAAGCAGTCGGACAAGGTCGGTGGCAGGATGTACCCCCTGATTTGGGTTCTTCGAGTTTTGCTTGATAGTCATGTCGAGTTAACTGCCTACCCAATATGTAACAGTTATCAATTTTCCGACTCACAGTCAACAGTTAACAGTTAACAGTCAGCGTAGAATCGTCTTTCTTACCATCATCGTACCCATGTTTTTGAACCATACAATTACAGCTTTAAGTTCTGGGATGGCATCCCTAGTTGCTCCCATACCTTTGTTAGCAACAGTCGAAGCAGAAAATTCGCCGATCGTCCTCAGCGGAGTTTTGCTCAGTTTGGTAGTGATTTATATCGCCAGTAAAATCGGCGCCGAAGTAGCGAGAAACTTCGATTTTCCACCGGTTTTGGGTGAACTTGTAGCAGGGGTGATTATTGGGGTATCTGCTTTACACTTGATCGTTTTTCCCGGAAGCGGGCTGTCAGCATCCAACTCAGGGATTATGACAGTTCTGCAATCGATCAATCATCTGTCTCCTGCCGCCCTCACCAGTGTCTTTGAATCGCAGAGTGAAGTCATTTCAGTGCTGGCTGAATTAGGCGTGATTATTCTGCTGTTTGAAATTGGTTTAGAGTCGGATCTCAAACAACTCAAGCAAGTCGGAATTCAAGCTACCGTTGTCGCCTGCGTAGGTGTGGCAGTTCCCTTTGCCGCCGGTACTGCTGGCTTGATGATAATTTTCCACACGGCAGCAATTCCAGCTATTTTTGCGGGGGCAGCTTTGACCGCAACCAGCATTGGAATTACCTCCAAAGTGTTGTCTGAATTAGGACAACTGAACTCTAAAGAAGGTCAAATTATTGTCGGTGCGGCGGTGATTGATGATGTGTTAGGAATTATTGTCCTGGCTGTTGTCGCCAGTTTAGCCAAAACTGGTGAGATTGATGTTGTTAATATCATCTATTTGATCGTAAGTGCAACTGCCTTTCTGCTAGGTTCGATTCTCTTAGGTGGTGTCTTCGACAAAACTTTCTCGGCGGTGGCAGGTCAACTCAAAACTCGCGGCAATATTATCATTCCGGCATTTATCTTTGCTTTCTTCATGGCTTTTCTGGGCAACGCAATTCATCTCGAAGCGATTTTGGGTGCCTTTGCGGCTGGTTTGGTGTTGGATGAAAGCGATGCCCGCCTGGAGTTGGATGAACTGGTGAAACCCATCGCCGATTTATTTGTGCCAATCTTCTTTGTAACGGTGGGGGCTCGGGCGGATTTGGGGGTTTTGAATCCAACAGTGCCGGATAATCGGGCGGGACTTTTGATTGCCGTATTTTTGATTTTGGTTGCTATTTTTGGCAAGATCGTAACAGGCTGGGTGGTGTTTGGTCAGCCGGGAATCAATCGATTGGCGATCGGAGTGGGGATGATTCCTCGGGGCGAAGTCGGGTTAGTGTTTGCCGCCATTGGTTCGGCGAGTGGGGTTTTGGATAAACCGTTAGAAGTCTCGATTATTATCATGGTGATTCTGACGACTTTTTTGGCTCCGCCTTTTCTGCGGATTGTCTTTGGGGATACGGTAGAGCCTCCTGCTAGCGGCGAACTTTCTAGCGAGAAAATCGTTTGATTAGCGGATGATATTAAGTCTGTTTTGAGGTGCTTGGGGGCGATCGGCTGGTATTGAACCACTTTCCGGCGATCGTCTCCATTGCTACTCATATCAATTCCCGTTGCACCGGAATGATCTAACAGCACTCTCAAAACCCACAATGCCGTCGATCAAACCCTCTCGAAACCTGTTCGAGAAACTATCCCAGTGTGATTTGTAGCTAGCTTCATAGGTGTCTATTATCAGAAACGCTATATATAGCAATCCTTGCATCATTTGTGAATTTCTTACTCCCTCCCCGAACTCGCGGGGAGGGTTGGGGTGGGGTAAAACATTTACGACTCCTGCAAGGATTGCTATATAAAGGAATGTGATAGCAGTTATTTACCCACGAGTGCTATAGCACCGCTTTGCAAAACAGGAATTTCAATTCGGAACTCTGTTCCTTGATGAGGTTGAGAGAAGCACTCGATAGAGCCACCGTGCTTATCAACTACAATTTGATAGCTGATGGATAGTCCTAATCCAGTTCCTTTACCAGTTGGTTTTGTGGTGAAGAAGGGATTGAAAACCTGTTGTCTAACAGTTTCCGTCATGCCCGCTCCATTGTCTTGAAATTGAATCACCACGTTTTTAGAATAACCGGACCCAGTTTCATTTGTGGCTAGCTTAGTCCGAATAGTGATGCAACTGGTATTCTTTTGGATATCTTTTGGAGAACGCTGATTGTCGTAGTTTTCTAAAGCATCAATCGCATTTGCCAGAATATTCATAAAGACTTGGTTCAACTGTCCGGCATAGCACTCTACCAGCGGTAAGTCGCCGTACTCTTTAACAATTTCAATAGCAGGATGATCCGGTTTTGCCTTCAGCCGATTTTGCAAAATCATCAATGTGCTGTCAATTCCATCGTGGATATCAACTGGCTTCATTTCTGCCTCATCGAGCCGCGAGAAGTTTCGTAGCGACAGGACAATTTGACGAATGCGATCGGCTCCTACCTTCATTGAAGTAAGCATTTTGGGCAAATCTTCACTAATGTAGTCCAGATCGAACTCTTCAATTTTTTCCTCAATTTGGGCATTAGTTGGATAGGTTTGCTGGTAAAGCTGAATCAAATTTAGTAAATTTTGCGTGTAGTCGGCAGTATGGCTCAGGTTGCCATAGATAAAGTTGACTGGATTGTTAATTTCGTGAGCAACACCAGCAACCAGTTGCCCCAAACCAGACATTTTCTCTGCCTGAATGAGTTGTGCTTGAGTTTGCTGTAAGGTTTTGAGTGCAACCTCAGCTTCCTCTTTTGCTTGCCTTAAAGCAGCTTCGGCTTGCTTGCGCTCAGTAATATCCAGTGCCAAGGATGCAACTCCAATAATCTTTCCAGCATCCCCTACTAAAGGCGTATTGAACCATTCGCAAATAATGGTTTGACCGTTTTTCGTAATATTTTCGTTGACGCTGTAGATTCCTCCAACCTGACTCAACAACTCGTTCATAACTCGATCGACTACCTTTCGGGCAGACGCAGGCACAATTAATTCTGCGGCATGGTGTCCGATCGCCTCTGTAGGCGTGTAACCAAAAATCTGCTCTGCCGCTGGATTCCAAGCAGTGACTTTAAAGTTTAAATCCCATTCCACAACTGCCAGTGCACTTTGGCGGAATAGAAAAGATAGTCGCTGTTCCGACGCTTTGAGTTCCTCTTCTGCCTGTTTCCGTTGAGTAATGTCAATCCCTGTTTTGATGATGTACTCAATTTCACCTTCACTATCCAGTAAAGCAGTATCTGACCAGGCAATCAGTCTGAGTTGTTGATCTTTGCTCACCCAACAGCCTTCATACTGTTGAGGAAAATTACCAGATTGTAAAGACTCAAAAGTAGTTTTGGCTTGTCCAGCTAAGTCTGAGTTCGGGAACAATTCCCAAATGTAACGCCCTTTCACTTCACTAAACGAGTAATGAGTCATTTGTTCGCAAGCTCGGTTAAAGCGAACGATTTGTCCCTGCGGGTCGAGTACAACTACCAGCGCACCTGCAATTTCAAGAATTGCTGAAACAAAATTGCGTTCCACTTCAACTGCTGTAATCAGTTCCTCTAACTGCGTTGCCATATTGTTAAATGCGATCGCCAATGTCCCCAGTTCGTTTTGGCTGTCGATGTTGACCCGCGTCTCTAATTGCCCCCCACTGAGTTCAGTAGCTGCCGTGGTTAAGCGCTGTAGCGGCACCACAATTTGCCGAATAAATAGAAAGCCAATGCCAACAGCAACGATCGTCACCAGCGCCAATGAGCCTCCCATAATTGAGAGCATTTGGTAAACGGGAGCATAAGCCTCAGCCGTTGGCAGTTCTACAACCACCTTCCAATTCACGCTCCGAACTAAGGCACTGGCACCCAATACTTCTACCTGCTTTAGACCCTGATAAACGTTAAGGCGCTTAGTATCTTGGTATGCTTTCAAGAATTGAAAGAAAGGGCGCTTAGAAATATCTTGAAGTTGAAATGTTTCTGGCTTACTATCCTTTTGAGCAATGACAAAATTACGCTCATCGACTACATAAACATAACCCCTCTTGCCGACCTCGGTTTGGGAAACAACAAACCAGAGAAAGTTGAGATTTACCTGCGCTAATAGCACCCCATCCACCTCATCTCGGTCATTCCGAATCGGAACCGCCAGAATGGTGTTTGGTTCGTGAGTTTGAGGATTAATTTCTACAGGACTGACATAATCTTCCTGTTGTTTAAAGGCACGAATAAACAGTGGCGAATTGGCGGGATTTTTTAACTTGAGCGGTTGGTAGGGTGAAACTGACGCGACAACTTGTCCCTTCCGGTTCAAAATGGCAACTGCTTCATAAGCATCATTATGACGAGTCAACCCTTCCAACAGGCTCTGCTGCGCTTGAGATTGAAATTTTGTGAGTCCTTGGACCCTAGCTAAATAGCTCAGTTTTCGTTTCAAGTCATCTAGATAATTATCAATCTGCCCTGCTGCTGTCTGACTGCGCTCTTGTTGGAGCGATCGCGATTGCTGGATCTGCGCCTGAAAGCTGAGGTAGATCAGCAAACCACCTGTGGGCAGTAAGCTCAGAAGAACCAAAAATATCAAACCATACCGGAGCTGATTGGCAATAGAAAAGAAGCGTTGCCAGGGATGTGAAGGGGATCTTTTGGCAATCGGAAGAGCGCGATCGTTGCGTTGATTTTGCATCGGACTTAGAATCAATATTGGTAAATCAATTAATCGGCGCACTAAGGAGAAACATCAATTTGGCCAGTCGTCACAGCATCTCGGATGGTCTTAAAAGTGTCCTCTTCCTGAGACGTGAGACTACCACGAAAAGGCGCAAAGTCGTAGATTTTTTCCTTGAGTCCAAACTTGTAAAGTTTTCCTTCCCAGCGACCTTCCTGGGTTAACACCGCCGCATTGAGCACCAGATTGGGAATGTCCTGCAGAACGCTAGTTAGGACTTTGCCGGGAGCCAGTTCGTACTGATCCTTGGCCCAACCAATCACAAGGACTCCTGGCTTTTGCGTAACGGCTTTTAGCGCGGCTAATCCTGCCTCATCCGCGTTGATTGTCAAAACATCTACTCCAGAGGCAACCATATCCGTTGCGACTTTAATGGCTTTGTCCGTATCAATCCAACTGTTGAGAAAAGCAGTCGAAGCTTGAACAGAGGGATTCGTTGCCTTCACTCCGCGCCTAAACAAAGCTTCTTCTTCTTTGTAAACCGGATAAGCTGCACCTACAATATAGCCAACTTTATTGCTTTTAGTCTTCATGGCAGCCAAAGCACCTGTGAGGTACCCCACCTCACCCGATCGAAAGGCAACAGCCCCCAAATTTGTGTTATTCCCTGGATACGTGGTAAACAGGGCAAATTTCGTTCGCGGAAATTCTTTAGCGACCTTTTCGGCAGCTTTGATATAGCCACCACTGGCTGCAATTACCAGGTCATAGCCTGACTGGGCATATTGGCGAAGGGCAGCTTCACTATCTTCATTGTCAATGCCAGTAAAATCTACCTGAGCATTAAATTTATCTTTGATTAGGGTTAACCCTTCAAAGCAGGCTTGAGCCCAACTGTTGTTGTCTTTGGAACCTGTGACGACCAACGCCACTCTAAAGCTGCTAGAGGTACTTGCTTCAGGGGAAGAGTTTACGTTCGGAGTCGATCGACTGCAACTGATCGCAAAAAATAGAGCTAGAGCCACCAGAGTCATTTGTTTCAAGAAAGATTTAATTCGCATAATAGCTTTTCGCAACCAGATTACTTTTTCTACCCGATAAATTTGTTGAATGGTATTTGAACAATCTTCACAAGTCTTACTCTCGCTCGCATTTAATGACTCTGAGAGATTCAGCGTAACACTCATTTAATCTCAACAAGTAAGGACACGGCACTGCCGTGTCCTTACAAATCTCACCTGCAATTAACCGAATTTGTTTGCTACTACTTAACAAACAGCATTTCTTGATAAGTAGGTAGTGGCCACAAATCATCAGCCACTTCACCTTCCAGAGCATCCGCATACTTGCGAACCTCATCCATCAAAGGACGAATTGTTTGCGAAGCATATTGCATATGGTCTTCTGTCGAGGCAAAATCGTGCTTGCTCAAAGCAGCAGTCAATTTGCTCGCAGTATCCATCATTGACTTAACCAGCACCGCTACTTTTTCGGCAGTTTCCTTTTCCAGTTCAATCCCAATTTCTTTCAACTTAGAAACCGTGCCGGAAATTTCAGCTAAATACCTCACCGCTGCGGGGTAAATAATGGTTTTTGCCATGCTTATTACCAGTTTTGCTTCGACTTCAATTGCCAGCAAATACTGCTCAGCATAAACATCGTAACGGCTTTCCAATTCAACTGGAGTCAGAACACCTGTCTTTTCAAACAAGTCTTCAATGTATCCTTCCTTTAACACGGGCAAAGCATCTGCCGTAGTCCGCAAGTTAGCTAAACCCCGTTCCTCAACAGCCATTTTGTGCCATTCTTCGGAATAGCCGTTGCCACCAAATACAACCGCACCGTGTTCGTCCATCACTTCTTTGAGAAGTGTTTGGATGGCAGCATTCAGTTCAGTTCCGTTAGCCAAATCGCTTTCTAATTTGTTAGCAATCCAGTCCAAAGAATCTGCAAGAATTGTATTCATCGCCACCAGCGGCCCGGAAACAGACTGACCGGAACCTACTGCACGGAATTCAAATCGGTTTCCAGTAAAGGCAAAGGGCGAAGTCCGGTTTCTGTCTCCAGCATCCTTCATGAAAGTAGGCAGTGTTTCTACACCTAAGTTCATAATTCCCCGACCTTTAGAGTCCTTAACTTCTCCCCGGCTAATTTGCCCAAAGATATCTTCTAATTGCGAACCCAAATAGACAGAGATAATTGCTGGTGGAGCCTCATTTGCACCCAATCGGTGGTCGTTGCTGGCAGTAGCAACTACCGCGCGCAATAGCGGGCCGTATTTGTGAACTCCGCGAATCACAGCGCCGCAGAAAACTAGAAATTGTATGTTCGAGTGCGGTGTATCGCCGGGGTCTAATAAGTTTCCTTGGGTGGCATTGCCGACAGACCAGTTGACGTGTTTGCCGGAACCGTTAATGCCGGCGAAAGGCTTCTCGTGCAGCAAACACATAAAACCGTGTTTCTTCGCAGTGTTGCGGAGAATTGTCATGGTTAATTGTTGGTGGTCGCTGGCGACGTTTGCAGCTTCAAAAACTGGTGCAATTTCAAACTGACCTGGAGCTACTTCGTTGTGGCGGGTTTTGGCAGGAATTCCCAGCCGGTACATTCTTTCTTCTACTTCCTGCATGAAGACTTGAACGCGCTCTGGAATCGCTCCAAAATAGTGGTCGTCAAATTGCTGACCTTTCGCAGGAGGTTTGCCGAAAAGGGTGCGACCTGCTAGCAGTAAATCTGGGCGGCTGGTGGTGAAATTGGCATCTACCAGGAAGTATTCTTGTTCGGAACCGCAACTGGAATTAACCGGAGCAACTTCGGTATTTCCTAATAACTTTAACACTCGGGTTGCTGCTTTGTTCATTGCGGCAATGGAACGCAAAAGCGGCGTTTTCTTGTCTAAGGCTTCACCTGTCCAGGAAATGAAAACAGTGGGAATGCACAAGGTCATGCCGTTGTCTGTTTCCATGACATAAGCAGGGCTGGTGACATCCCACGCTGTATATCCGCGAGCGGCGGCGGTGGAACGGATGCCGCCGTTGGGGAATGAGGAACCATCGGGTTCGCCTTGTACCAGAACTTTGCCTGCAAATTCTGAGATGACGGACCCGTCGCCTTGCACTGAGATGAAACCGTCGTGCTTTTCAGCGGTGCTGTTGGTGAGCGGGTAAAATACGTGGGCGTAGTACAGGGCTCCTTTGGAAATAGCCCAGTCTTTCATTGCTGCTGCAACTACATCAGCTACGGAATCATCTAATTTTTGACCGGTTTGAACGGTGTTTTTTACTGATTTGAAAATACTTTTGGGCAGACTTTCTTGCATCTTGCTCAGACTAAAAACGTCTGTTGCCCACATATCTTCTAGCCGCTTGAGAGGCCGGGCAGGCATCTGTTTGCGGTTGACGATTTGAGAAATTGCTTGAACGCGCGATTCGTTTCCACTCATGGTTATTTTTATTGGGGTTGCAGGACGAGTAGTTGTGAAAAAATAGATGTTAGCAAAAGTTTAACGATTGACAAATATGTTGGATTTACCCAACGTTTTTAGTCAAAGCTAACTTTGGGCAGAATGCCTTTTTTGGCAGGATCTAAAAGATTGGACGAGCGAGACCCTATCACTTCGCCCATCGGGCGTGACAATCCAGTGTGAGATGCGGTTGGATTTCGGTTATTAGCAGCAATAAAATAGATGACAAGAGCCTGTACTAATTTGAGTCAACATGATAGATGTCTGCGCTGCACAGATTTAGTAACTAATCTTCACCCTGGTCAGCTCAAAAATTTTGTGCGAATCAATTCCGATGAATTCAGGTCAAAACTACTTATGGTTTTTAACGGTTCGACGATCGATAAATCGCAGTCCAGCAAACAACGCACTCGTTTAGGGGTTTTGGAGAATTATGGAGAGTACACAATCTACACTTGGAGAGTTTAAACAATCATTAACCAAATAAATGTATCGTAAGCTACAGAAGTTTATATTTTTTTCCGAAGGGTCGATCGCATCGATCGCACACAACCGCAGGATTTCAGTTTAACAGGGCATGGGGCATGGGGCATGGGGCATGGGGCATTTGCCCGCGCAGGGCATACGTCACCAGGCTTGAGAACCGCTATATAATAAATAAAGTCTGGCAACTATTCTAAAATTTGGTGCGACAATTTGTCGTAGAAATCTTTACGAGATTTGGGAACTTATTAAACTGTTATAGCCGCAGTTTATTGAGCATAAATGAGTAAGTTGATAATTTTTAGTTAACTCGTTGGTAATCCGAAGACTTCAGAGCATGAGCCAAAAAGCGTTCTGTGTAGTACAAAGCTAATTGATTGCTTGGCCCATTAAAAACTGCATCAAAGGCGTGTTCAGCCCAAGGAATTTCGAGCAAAATAGCCCGATCGCCCGTGGCTCGCAATCGTTGGTAGAGCGATCGACCAAACTTGGGCTGAACGATATGGTCGCGACCTGCATAAACCAGTAGAGAAGGGGGAAGATTCGGTTTAATATAATTTATGGGAGAAGCCCGACGGTAAAGCTCGTTGAGTTCATCTGGCGTTCCTCCGAGAAAGGCACGCAAGACGGCTCGAACATTTATGGCATCAGGAAAAGGTGGGTCATTGTATCCCCGGATCAGGTCATTTGGCCCGTAATAATTGACCACGGCTCGAACTGGAAGCACACTAGAATCATAAGCAGTTAGCATTGCTAAATGGGCACCTGCAGACCTTCCCATCAGAGCAATTCGATCGAGATCGATTTCCCAATCAGCAGCATGAGTTTTGATATAGGAAAGAGCGGCTTGTACGTCCTCAAGCTGAGCAGGAAATCGATACTTGGGAGCGTGGCGGTAATCAATTGCAACCACACAATAGCCTTGGGCGGCCATATAGCGGCTGAATTCCTGATTGTAATCGGGATTGCCTCTTTGCCAAGCTCCCCCGTAGAGTGTGATAATAGCCGGATATTTGCCAATTTGCATCGGCCGATAAAGGTTTAGTTGCAGTGAAACTCCGTCAGGGTTGGCAAATACAATAGCCCGATCGATCCTAACGTCTCTGATGGGAATTCCTCGGAACGCATCTGCGAGGATAAACGGTTGAGGGCGTAGCTGCGCGCGATCGGCTTGAGGAATGGCTGCTAAATAGTTTTCCCCTAAAACTGCTTGCATTTGGGTAGCTACCGCTGCATTGGCTGCGGGAAACTGAATCAGGGGTAGCAGGCCCAGGATGAGGGCTAAGAGGTTACAAATCAGTAAAAAAATGTAGACTTTGCCTTGATGCCGTCTGAGCAGGTTCAGGACAAGGGCGATCGTATTGATACCGACCAACCAAGGACTGATTTCTGGTGCTCCCACCGCCAAAGGGTACAGGAACATCGTGGGTGCTGGTACTATGACCCAGAGACTGAGAAATAGCGCGATCGTACTCAGGAACCAAGAAATAAATGGCAAGACTAAGAATCCTGCCAATAAGGGTAACTTTTTGCGGTTCTTCTTGTGGATCATCGGATTTTCGCAGCCTAATTTTTAATCAGTTTAAACTAATACCATCGCCCTAACATAGGCTACAATGACACTGAGACTTTAACAAATATTGCCTAAAAGTAGATTACCAAAAAAGCATTGATTTAACACCTAAGTAGTTAAAAATAATCTAATAGCCT
Source organism: Microcoleus sp. Pol1C5 (assembly GCF_036701115.1). Lineage (NCBI taxonomy): Bacteria > Bacillati > Cyanobacteriota > Cyanophyceae > Oscillatoriales > Microcoleaceae > Microcoleus > Microcoleus sp. Pol1C5. The sequence continues at coordinate 44,283 of NZ_JAUBQE010000049.1, forward strand.
TGCACCCCAAACAGGATAAATATTTGGCAAACGATTTCTTACATCACTCTTGCCTAAATTTTGATAATTGGAAATAAGTTTTAGATTCAAGCATTAGGAGTGACTTGTGACTCGCCGGGTTAGAGTTTTTTATAAAATTGCATTTTTTTACTGGTAAGCTAACACGCATCTAAAGTTGATAGTCAACCTTGACGAAATTCTTGTGGTGTCTCCCGCCCGCCAAAAAAATACAATTTAGATACCTACAGCTTATCAGCAGCGCTAATTCTGTTGAATTATGTGGAGCAAATTATACTCTGCATCAAAAGCTTTTTTAGCGGTTAAAATGAATAGGATAAACTGCCGTGACGACAGGATATAAATTTTATTTGTCAACTGAACGAGGTGCAACTAGATTCCAATTCACCTGAGAAACACCGTACAAAATAAAATTATTCAACATTCCGTAAGCATCCCCACAATTGTAACCTTTAGCCTCAACACATTTCTTGTCCGCCCTTTGATTCACAGCCACAAAAACATCGACTCCCTCCGGCAACACACCCGCATACATCTTCAAATTAGCAAAATCATCAAGGATGCGGCCTGTATCATCCACCGGAGGCAATTTCCACTCTTTCGGATTGTTATTTTTCCCTAACTGGATTGCCCAAGCATGAGTGCCGTCAAGCGCTCCGTTGTGAGCAGTATATCGATTCCCAACCTGATTTCGCTTTTCCCCAATGCGCGGGTTATTCTCATAACCGCCTACCCAATATTGTGACATAAATTTGAGAAAAACTTCAGCTTCTGCAGCTAGCGAACCCGTGCCAGGACTCAAATCAGTGTTTCTGCTGCTAAACGGAACTTGGCTTAAATTCCAAGACCAATTTATTCTCCCCGGCTTCGGATTTAGCCAAGTAGCAAAATCGCAGAAGCTACCCTTCCAGATGCAGTGCGGACGCTTCAAATCCCATCCCTGCCAATAGTAGGTTTTTCCGTTCCAATGCCGTTTTTTGGGCTCGCGATCGCCAATATTTTCTACTTCTTGGCTCATGAAAATTCCCCGGCCAGCCGCAGTAGAAATTCCTAACTCGGTTTTGAAGAAAACCTCCAAAGCCGAACCTTGATGAGTTGCTGGTTTACCCATTTTAGCAGCATAGCTGCCGGAAGCTATAAGCTGCTGCAAAATAAGCGTAGGAAATGCGGGACTGGTATTGGAATAGTGATATTGACCGAGAGGATACTGAAGGCATCGCCCAGCCAAAATCTGCATAGTTTCTGTTAAAGTAGGACTCGGCAAAAAATAGCCTGCGCTAGGAGAAATGCCGAGTTGATTTTTTGCTGAACTGACAGATTTGCTGCCCCATTCGCTGACAAGTAGCTGTTCTTGTGCTTGAAAATCGGCTGGGGTTTTTAGATTGCGAAGCACAGGCAAATTTGCGGTGACATCTTCATATCTGGGCGCGCTTCGCTGAAGTCCGGATCGGTGCGACAAAAAATGTCCGAGGGTGACGTTTTGCCACTGTTTGTCTGCAAATCCTGACTTAAGATTGGCACACTTGCTGTCTTTCACGGGAACGGGAAATTTGACTTTTCCCGAAAATACGGCGTGCAATTTTTCAGGGATAATCGCTACTGGATATTGCTTGTTCAAACCAGGAATTAGCGGCGGATAATGCTCTGGATCGAACAATTTCATCCCTTCAATTTGGTCGTCAGTCAGTTCTAACCCGGCCCGATCGCGCGCCGTCTGTTTAAGCGCCCAGCGCACCATTGCAAAGGTAACAGGCTTGCTGATACTGCCCATACGCATGGGGGTATCTGCTGCGACTGGGGGAGCCAGAGGAGCCTGCATATCGTCGCCGCAAGCCGGATTCCAGTTATTAGTAGGTCTGCCTTTCATGCGGCCGAGACCCCACACACCGACGGGTTTACCTTTAACAGAAACACCGAGTACGGCCGCACCGACGCAGCGGTGGCGCATGAATTCTGTCAACGATTGCAAAATCGGCTGGAGTTGCGCGTCACCCCTACCACTAACGGGGATATTTTCTTGCGCTAAAGCTGTGTTGTTGTTGGACTCGGAAAGTTTTCCCAAGCCTCCTAAGAGGATAGCTGAAATTAAGGTCAAAGTTCTGCAGACAAGTCTGTTGATTTTTTGGCGATGATTCGCAATTTTCATGATAACAAACTCCCGATTAAAAAAAGTAGGGCGGGGCTCTGCTGCCCGCCCTGTGACAGCGATAATTAAGGCTATTGAGGGATAGGAGGCGCGGATAAGAATACTTGATTTGGGTTGACATTAGTTAAGTTTGTGCTTTGTACAACGCCAATCAAGTTATCCTTGTAAAAGATACCAGTATCTTGAACATTGTTGCCGTTCCAATCGCCGGTTTTGAGGGAATATCCGTCCGCTAAATTACCTTTAATTTGGATTTTATCTTGACCTAAACTAAAATCCGTAATTGTCGCATGGCCAGTTCCGAGGTAGTAAACGTTATTAACGTTGCCGAGTACAAAGGTGTCTGTTCCCGCGCCGCCGGCGAGAGAATCGGATTCGCTACCTGCGCCTATACCGTTACCAGCACCAGAAAAATTAGCACCGTCAAGATAATCGCTGCCGTCGCCGCCGATGAGATAATCTTTGCCGCTTCCTCCGAATAGATAATCGTTGTGCAACCCTCCCGATAGGGTATCTTTACCGCTGCCTCCGTATAGGAAATCTTCGCCAGCTTCGCCGTATAATTTATCGTTGCCGGCGTCGCCATTTAACTTGTCGCTGCCGAACCCGCCGTAGAGGATGTCATCTCCGTCGCGGCCGAACAATTTATCGTTGCCTTGATAGCCGTAGATTGTATCATTTGCAATCTGAATTTGACCTTGACCGTCTATCGTCCAATCGTCTCCAACTAAGGATTTGTGGAATTGACCGTTGCCGTTGACAGTGTTGTTGTCGTCGAATTGAGTGCCGTTGATAACTGATGACATTTTTGTTGCTCCTTGTTGTTGTGGACTTGGTGCAATAGGAATTGCGACTCAAGCAATTTGTTCTATGTAAACCAGTTTGTTCTCAAATCGAGTGACCGACAATGGGAATAAAATCAGGTAATTTAAAACCCTAAAAAATGGTGTTTGGCAACGATCTATCCGAAAAAATCAGGTACTCAAAATATTAAAGTTGGAAAAAGTCAGGTGGGCGATCGTAATTTTTAGGTCAGTCCTAGACGCACTCTCACCAAAGAAACCGGGTTTTTTACCGAATCTGCAGGTCACAACCTGCGTATTTTCGTAAAAAAACCCGGTTTCTCAACCGCCAAGCGCAACTACAAACCAATTTTAATATCCTAGTTGTGTCAGTCCTGATACGTTATTGAGAGTAGCTAAAATTTGACCGGTTGCTGTCAAGCGGATTAAGGTGTCGCTGTTGGCTTGAGTAATTGACAGTTGAGAGGAAGTCAAACCTCTAGTAAGGGCGATCGCATCTTTTCCGGGTTCAAAATCTCGAATGATATCCATCCCTGAATCGGCCCAAAGCAGAAAACGATCGTTCCCACTTCCTCCAATTAAATAATCATCTCCCAAATCGCCGCTTAAAAAGTCGTCTCCCGCTCCCCCAAAGATGGTATCATTGTCTTTTCCTCCCCAAATCGTATCATTTCCTTCACAGCCATCAAGTAAATCGTTATTTTCATCACCCCGCAAGTAATCGTTGCCACCGCCACCACAGGCAGTATCGTCACCTAAATTTCCCAACAGAGTATCGTTGCTTTCACTGCCTAAAATTAAATCTCTATCCTTACCTCCCAATAAGAAATCGTTTCCTTTGCCCCCATCCAAGAAATCGGAGTCTTCGTTGCCGTGAATGAAGTCGCTCTCTTCTCCGCCATTTAGCGAATCTTCTCCTCGATTCCCACATAATGTATCTCTTCCTTCATTACCAAGAATAATGTCTTGATTCTTGCCAGCAAAAAGCAAGTCATCTTCCGTTCCACCAGAGATAAAGTCGTTGCCTTCGTTACCGTTTAAAAAGTCATTTCCTTCGCCACCAAACAGGTTATCGTTACCTTCTTTTGCCTGGAAATAATCCTCGCTGCTGCTGCCGTCGAATGTCTCATTGCTAGCAGTACCTGTGAGGGGTAGATCGATCGTACTATTCACAACTACCTTTTCTACAGGATTGGGTTGGTTGAGATTTGGGAGGGATAGAGAGTTACAAGGGCAATCTTCTGTCGGAATTTCTGTCGGTGTCGGAGTTGCTGTGGGAATCTCTGCAGGAATTTCTGTGGGAATTGCCGTTGGTGTTGGCGTTTCTGTTGGAATTGGTGTCGGAGTTGGTGTTGGTGTTGGCGTTTCTGTCGGAATTGGTGTTTCTGCGGGAATTGGTGTCGGAATTGGAGTCGGAATTGGTGTTGGCGTTTCTGTCGGAATTGCTGTCGGTGTCGGAGTTGGTGTTGGCGTTTCTGCCGGAATTTCTGTCGGTGTCGGAATTGGTGTCGGAATTGGTGTCGGAATTGGTGTCGGAGTTGGTGTTGGCGTTTCTGTCGGAGTTGGTGTCGGAGTTGGTGTTGGCGTTGGTGTCGGAGTTTCTGTCGGAGTTGGTGTTGGTGTCGGCGTTTCTGTCGGAGTTGGTGTCGGTGTCGGCGTTTCTGTCGGAGTTGGTGTCGGTGTCGGCGTTTCTGTCGGAGTTGGTGTTTCTATCGGAGTTGGTGTCGGAGTTGGCGTTGGTGTCGGCGTTTCTGTCGGAGTTGGTGTCGGTGTTGGTGTCGGTGTCGGCGTTTCTGTCGGAGTTGGTGTCGGTGTCGGCGTTTCTGTCGGAGTTGGTGTCGGCGTTGGTGTCGGAGTTGGAGTGGGATTAGAGTCATCACTATCATCATTGACAATAATGCCCGTACTTTGGTTGGCGGCGGGATCGATGGTGGCGTTGGTGGCGTTGTTGAGGGTAACGCTGAAAGTTTCATTCGCCTCGAATTTGTCGTCGCCGTTAACAATTACAGCGATCGTTTTTGTTAGCGCTTCTGGCGAATTAAAGATGAAATTACCGTCATTATCTTCGTAGTCGATATCGCCCGTAGTAGCAGTACCGTCATCTGTCTTGTAGTTAACAGTAATGGGCAAACCAGAAGCATTGGAGAGGCTAACGGTGTAGTTGTAGGCAGTTGTGTTTGTATTGCCTTCAGCTTGGTTAATCGTGGCGGGGGCGATGCTGACAGTTGGAGGGTTATCGTTATCTGCAATTGTCAGAACTGCATTGTTGTATCGATCGCCAACTGTAGCATTTCCCGTTGGATTAGTTAGAGATAAATTAACCGTTTCGTCAGCTTCGTCGATCGCGTCATCGGCGATCGGAATAGTAACAATTTTTGGTGTCGTATCGCCCGCGGCAAAGTTAATCGCGATCGGCGTATTGGTGTAGTCAGCAGCAACAGCAGTACCATCCGTCAGCGTCAGCGTTGCCCCAACAGCACCTTTGTTACCACCGATGCGATTGACGGTAATTGCAGCACCTACAACTGTACCGTTTTCATTTACAGTGTAAGCAGGATTGCTAAATTCCAGTAAGCCGGGGGAAGGTTGAGAAAATTCCGAAGTATCGTTAGTTGTTAAGTTAGTAGCAGTAGTGACGATCGCCCCTGTTGCAGTTAAAGGCGGCGATATAAAATTAGCATTGCCAGCAGCATCAGTTATGAGATTAACAAAGTTGAGATAAGTTTGTCCTTCGCCGTTACCGCTGGGATCTAGAACAGTATTGTCAAAAAATTCGACGCGGAAAGTCGTACTGGGAATGCTGTTGAGAGTGCCGCTAAGGGTAATGTTGCCGTTACTAGCAGTTGCCGAGGTTAACACCGGGAAATTTTGCAAGCCGTTTCCGCCTGTATCCCCGTCTCCCAAGTCGTTTGGAGTAACGCCGTCGCTAGTTAAGGGATCGGCATCGTTATCGAGATCGATACCTAAACCATTATTAGAAAAGATGGAATTGCCTAAAATTGCCAAACCGTTGCTATCAGTCACTTGAATGCCGTTGCTACCGCTAAATGCGATCGTGTTGCCTTCCCCCGCAGCGGTACCGCCGATGCGGTTATTCACACCAGCCTTGAAAGCTACGACGTTGCTGTACAAAGTATTGGGTAAAGGAGTGCTGCCGTCAGCTTGCGTGCCGAGATAGTTGCCGATAACGCGGTTGCCAGTTGTCTGGTCGCCAAGCAAATAGACGCCCATTTGATTGCCGGAAATGACATTGCCTTCTTGCGGTGTCGTGCCGCCGATGATGTTGCTTTCGCCAACAGCAATCCAGACGCCGATCGGATTTCCCAAAGTGGCAGTACCGCTGATATTTGTGCCGATATAGTTGCCGACAACTCGGTTTGTCGCAGGTACACCGCCTGAAGGTTCGCCTAAAACTGTGGGCGCTTGTAGAAAAGCAATACCCGCCGTCTGACTGCCAGAAATGATATTGCGTTCTTGAGGCGTCGTTCCGCCGATAATATTGTTAGAAGCGCTGCCAATAGAGATGCCATAGATACTGTTTCCTAGCGCTACATTACCCGTGATATCAGTGCCGATGAGGTTGCCGACAACTCGATTTTGATTGGCAGTTGAACCGTTAATCAAAATTCCGCTACCGATGCCCACAGTGCCAGAAATCAGGTTGTCCTGAATCAAGTTTTCAGGCGCATTGCGGATGCTGATGCCAGCGTTGTTGGCGATCGCAACAGTACCAGTAACATCAGTGCCGATACGGTTGCCGATTACTTGGTTGTTGCGCGCAGCGATGCCGGAAATCTCGATGCCAAGCCCGACATTTGAATTGTCGTTGCCAGAGATTAAGTTGTTCTCGATCCGATTATCTGGAACGCGATCAATCCAGATCCCCCTGCGGTTGCCCCGGTTGACCGTACCCGAAAGATCGGTGCCGATATGGTTGCTGGCGATTGCATTGCCGCCATTGGTTTGCAAGCGGATGCCTGCCAAGCTAAATCTGTTGATCGCTAAACCTTGGACTGTACTGTTTCCAGCAGTGATATCAAGTCCGACAATCCCACCTCCGGCGAGGTTGCCACTCAGTTCCACCAGTGGCAAACCGTTATAGCCCGCGCCGCCTTGACTCCAACCATCGATAATAACTGGATCGGAGATGGGCGGCAGTGCGGATAGAGGCTGAATTAATTGCTGAGAACCGATCGCCCCGATATTAAAGGCGATCGTATCGCGATCGGCCGCAGTACCGACAGTACCGTTAATCTGTGCTTGTTCTGCCACTGTCAAAGCCGGAAGATTCAGAGTACCATTGGCAATCAGAATTGCCTCTCTGAGGGTGAGGACGGCATTCCTGATATTCGAGTCATCTGTGCTATTAACGGTAATGGTAGCAGCCATAATTTTTCTCCTTATACCCTGGTGTTGGCGAGGTTCGGCTATTGTTGGTTAGGCGATCGATAATTGCGATCGGGCTCGGCAATCAACTTGCTTGTAAACCAGTTTATTTTCTAAGAACAAAAGCGACCAGGGGAGTAAAATCAGGCGTTTCTACAAGGACTGACAGTAAAAACTCAGGTTAAATCAGTTAAAATAGGGAAAAGTCAGGGTAACTTTCCAGTGCAGGAACAACTGCTCTCTTGCAAGCATCTGCATACTTACGTATATGGGTACTTACCCGTCAATCCCATGAACTCAGAATTAGAATTCTCTTGGAGCAAAACCAAAGAATCTGCCGATCGCATTTTTGCTCAAAACACCGGCAAACATCTCAGCGACATCGAAATGAAAGTCCTTCAAGGTTCCTGGGAAGGAAAAAGTTACGATGAAATCGCCAAAACTTACGGCTACAGTGCTGAATACCTCAACAAAGATGTCGGCAATAAATTGTGGCACAAGCTTTCAGAAGCCTTAGCCGAAAAAATCACGAAGAAAAATTTTAAAGAAGCTCTGAGGAGATTTGCATCGCAAGAGTCCACTCAATATATTAACACCAACCTGCTCTTACAACCGCTGACTGCGGCAAATTTGCAGTTTCCCGAAGGCTCGGTATCATTAGATTCTCCTTTTTATGTGGAGCGTTGCAACATTGAATCTTTGTGCTGCGAGACTGTTGTAAAACCCGGTTCTCTGATTCGGATTAAAGCACCGGAGATGATGGGCAAAACTTCACTGATGAACCGAATTTTAGCTGGCGCTGTTCGGGAAAACTATCACGCAGTTTATCTCGATTTGAGCGCCGCCGACCGAGGAATATTAACAAATCTTGATAAGTTTCTGCGCTGGTTGTGTTTGATGGTAAGCCGACAGTTAAAGTTAGAAAACAAGTTAAACGAGTATTGGGATACGGATATTTTGGGCAGCAACGATAACTGTACTGTTTACTTTGAAGAGTATTTGCTGGCAGAAACAGAAACGCCTCTGGTTTTGGGGTTGGATGAAGTCGATCGCCTCTTTCCCTACACCGAAGTAGTTGAAGATTTTCTGGGGATGCTGCGAAGCTGGCACGAAAAAGCCAAGATTTCGGATATCTGGAAAAAACTGCGGTTGGTAATGGCGCATTCTACGGAAGTTTATATTCCTTTGGACATGAATCAATCTCCGTTTAATGCGGGGGTGCCCGTTGAGTTGCTGGAGTTTGACAGCCAGCAAATTCACGATTTAGCTCGGCTGCACGGCTTGGAATGGGATCAGGGGCAGTTGCGAGAGTTAATAAATGCGATCGGCGGGCATCCTTATTTAGTAAGATTGGCAATGTATGAGATTAGTTGTGGAAAAATCTCCTTAGCTCAGTTATTAGAAAATGCGGCATCAGAATCGGGAATTTACAGCAGTCATTTGCGAAAGCATTTGGAAATACTGCAACACAATCCAGAATTAGCTTTAGCTTTGAAAAAAGTTGTCAATTCTGCCGAACCAGTTGAATTAGATTCGATGCAAATTTACAAATTGCACAGCATGGGAATTGTGCGGCGGCAAAACAATTATGTCATGCCGCGTTGCAATTTGTACCGCGAATATTTCTGCCGCGTTTTAGCTTAAAAAGCGGAGATGAACACCTGATTGGGGTTGACATTGGTAATATTTTGGTCTTGCACAACACCAATTAAATCACCCTTGTAGAAGACTCCAGTGTCTTGGACATTGCTACCTTCCCAGTTGCCAAGTCCAAGCGAATAACCGTCTGTTAGAATGCCTTGAATTTGGATTTTATCGGTTTGAGTTAAGCTAAAGTCCGTAATTGTGGCGTAGCCATTTCCGAGGTAGTAAACGCTATTTGCGTCACCCAACGCGAACCTGTCCTCTCCAATGCCACCTGTGAGGATGTCGAATTCATTTTCCCCAAAGCCGAAACCAGTAAGTTGATCGTTACCACTTCCGCCCAAGAGACTGTCATTGCCGGTACCGCCAAGCAGAGCATCGTCTAAATTACCACCAATCAGCCGATCGTTACCAGGGCCGCCAACTAGATAGTCGTAGCCAACGCCGCCATATAAAGTGTCATTACCAGCGCCACCATCGAGAACGTCGTTGTTAGACCCACCATCTAGATAGTCATTTCCACCAAGACCCAACAATATATCGCTTCCTGCATCACCATAGATTGTGTCAGATCCCAGCGTTAATACAGGGCCATTGGGGCCTTGCATCCATTCAGGATCTTTACCAACTAACTTGGGTCGGAATTGACCGTTATTGAAGGTATCGTCGTCATTGAAAGGGGTTCCATTAATAATTGCCATTTCAGTTGCTCCTTGTTCTTCAAAATTAGGGCGTAGAGATTGAGCGAAACCCACGTAGATGAATTTTGTTTGTGTAGGCAAGGGTGCAAGTTCGATGACGGGCGTCGCCACATTCGACTTGCACCCAGACGAGCGGTTTCCAACCGCAGGCAAGCCGGGTATTTTCTCTTAAGTTGACACGCCAAGAATGGGCGGGGCGAAGCGGAAGGTGTGCAGCGCCCTACAGATAGAATTACACAAAAGAGAGGGTTAAATCCGCAGCCATTGTGTCAGAGACTACGGCAATCATGTCACCTTGATAAAATATTTTTGTGTCTTTCAGAGAGTCATTGCCGTAATTGTAGTATCCCGATACAAATTCGTAGTCTTGCTTTTGACCGACCATCAAAATTGCATCTCCATCTGCTTTCTTAAAGTCCCGAATAATTGCATAAGCGTGCTCGCCTAAGCCATCTAAGTAAGGAACTTCAAACTCTGGCCCGTCGATAACTAGCGAGAATGTATCGGCTCCGGAACCGCCAATTAAGGTATCGACTTCATAATAATCGTATCCGTCACCATTGGCGTGACCAACAAGAAAATCGTTGCCGCTATTCCCTTCTAGCCAATCGGAATCGCCACCGCCATAGACTTTATCATTGCCAGTACCGCCAAATAGGAAGTCGTCACCGTCAAGGCCTTTGAGTGTATCTGCACCGCCACCGCCAAAGATGTCATCGTCCGTGTAATGCTTTCCTACTAAGTAGTCATTTCCTGGCGTTCCCTGTATGTTGTCATTGGGTAAGCCACTGATTTTATCGATGCGGCCGAATAAGCTGTTAGTAGAGTTGCTATCTGCGGCGATTACTTCACGTATTTCTACCATTGGATTACCATCGTCTTCTGTCCGGGGAACATCGGTGAAGTCTTCAATAAAAGGGGATTTATTGGGATTCGGATCGCCATCGGGGTCTGTCCGGGGAACATCGGTAAAGTCTTCAATCAAACCGAATTTATTAGGCTTAGGATTCGGATTATCTGAATCAGGGTCTTCCTTTCGGGGAACGTCGGTCAAGTCTTCAATTAAACCGAATCTCAGGGTAGAAATGTTAGCGTCGGCGATCGTTCTAAGTTCTGTCATGGTAGTAATCCTATTTATGAGTGTATTCTGAGTTTGTCAAAGCGCTAAGTGTTTGTATTTGTTTGCTGCACCTTTCGCTTTCTGTTACCAGTTTCTTGCTAAAACTATTGAACTGCAATGGTGATAAAATCAGGTATTATAGGAACTGATAAATAGCTGAACACTCGGAATTTATCGGAAAAAATCAGGTGCAGCCTGACAAAGCATCATCAAAATCAGCAAAAATCAGGTTTTTGGGTAAATCTCTACATAGTCAGGTTTGCGATCGTACAATCAAATCTAGATTTTGGTGCAGGCAATGATGAAAGAATCTCCAGTTAGTGATGAATATCAGATTGGCGGGAGTCTCCCCGCAGATGCGTCGAGTTACGTGACGCGACAAGCAGACTGGGACTTTTACGAAAATTTGAAAGCGGGTGAGTTTTGTTACGTTTTGAATTCGCGGCAAATGGGCAAATCTAGTTTGCGGGTGCGGGCTATGCAAAAATTGCAAGCTGAAGGTACTGTTTGCGCTTTTATCGATTTAACTGGGATTGGTAAGGAAGATGTAACTCCCGAAAAGTGGTATGCAGGCATTGTCAATTCTTTGGTCAGTAGCTGTCAGCTAGGGAATAAAATTAATTGGCGGAATTGGTGGCGCGAACGCCGGGATTTGTTATCGCCCGTACAACGGTTTAGTTTGTTTATTGAAGAAGTTGTTTTAGTTGAAATTGAAGCAAGCATTGTTATTTTTATTGACGAGATAGATCGAGTATTGAGCATGAATTTTTCGGCTGATGAGTTTTTTGCTCTGATTCGCTGGTTTTACAATCAAAGAGTTGACAATCCTCTGTACCGGCGTTTGACTTTTGCGCTGTTGGGGGTGGCGACGCCTTCGGATTTGATTGCTGATAAAACTCAAACTCCTTTTAATATTGGTAAGGCGATAAATTTACGCGGTTTTCAGATTGATGAAGTGCAGCCTTTAATTGATGGTTGGCAGGGGCAAGTTGCCAATCCTGAAAGTGCGATCGCAGATATTTTGGATTGGACGGGGGGACAACCTTTTTTGACCCAAAAGCTGTGCAAGTTAATACTGGAAAAGGAGTTGAAGAAAGTTAACTGCAGAGACGCAGAGGGCGCTGAGAAAGACAGGCAGGATGCCTGTTCCACCCCCACAGACAGGCAGGATGCCTGTTCCACACAGGAGGACGGAGTTGAGAGGTTGGTGAAGTTGCGGATTGTGGAGAATTGGGAGTCTCAGGATGAGCCTGAACATTTGAAAACTATTCGCGATCGCCTTTTGAGAAATCAGCAAAAAGCGGGGCAGTTATTGGGGGTTTACCAGCAGGTTTTGCAATCCGCTAACCCCCCCCAACCCCCCCTTGCTAAGGGGGGGCTAAATGCTGATTTATCTCTGAGTAGTGCGGGGCTAAATGCGGCTATTTCACCCCTGGGAAAGCAAGAAATAGCCACTCTTGCTCCCCCCCTTGCTAAGGGGGGGCTGGGGGGGGTTCTTGCTGATGGCAGTCCAGAACAAACGGAATTGCGACTGTCAGGTTTAGTGGTGCAACAACAGGGAAAATTAAAAGTTTATAACCGCATTTATGCCGAAGTTTTTAATATTGAATGGGTGGAAAAACAGTTAGGAAAGCTGCGACCTTATTCGGAAAATTTTAATGCTTGGAATGCTGCCAATTTTGAGGATAATTCGCGGCTGCTGCGGGGTCAGGCGCTACAACAAGCTTTGGAATGGGCTAAACACCAAAGTTTAAGCCATCTGGATTACCGCTTTTTAGCGGCGGCTCAGGATTTGGAAAAGCGAGAAGTTGAATTGGCTTTTGCACTGCAAGCTGAGGAAAGTCAAATATTGGCACAAGCTAATGAAACTTTAAGTCTGGCTCAGCATCAAGCTAAAACAGAGTTAACTTTAGCGAAAAAACAAGCTAGAAAGATAATTGCGATCGGTTCGACAATTTTAGGGATATCTTTAGCAGCAGCTATGGCTGTACAATTGCAAGTAATTAAAGCCGATCGAGAACTCGCAGAAACTAAAATAGTCCTCGAAAGTTTGTCCTCAAAGACAACTTTAGCCTCAAACCCTTTTCCAGCACTGCTCGAAGCACTGCAAGCAGCACATAAACTTAAAAAATTAGAGGCATTCAGTCCGGCAAAATCCGAAACTAAGATGCAAGTATCGATCGCCCTCCAACAAGCAATTTACAGCATCCGAGAGCGCGATCGGCTCCTCGGCCACCAAGCTGTCGTCAGAAACGTCGTTTTCTCGCCCGATGGAAAAATCCTCGCATCCGCTAGCGAAGACGATACCGTCAAACTCTGGAACCCAGACGGGATATTGCTCAGAACCCTAACCGGACACCGCGACAACATTTGGACTGTCAGTTTCTCACCTGACGGCAAGACGATCGCATCTGCTAGCGACGATGCTACTATCAAACTCTGGAACATCGAAAACGGCACAGAAATTAGAACCCTTACGGGGCATAGGGGCTGGGTGAGAGGAGTCAGTTTTGCTCCCGACGGATTGGCGATCGCATCTTCGGGTTCCGACGGCACTGTCAAACTCTGGAATCCAGCAGACGGCACTTTGCTCCAAACCTTTACCGGACATAGGGGCTGGGCAACAAGCGTCACTTTTTCGCCCGACGGGAGGGCGATCGCATCTTCGGGTAGCGATCGCACTGTCAAACTCTGGAATCCAGCAGACGGAACGGAAATCGCAACGCTGAGGGGCCATACCAATGCTGTCAGAAGTGTCAGTTTCTCCGACGACGGCAAAACCCTAGCATCTTCGGGCGAAGACGGTTTAGTCAAGCTGTGGGATGTCCAAAACCTGACTCTCCTCAAAACCCTGCAAGCCCACACCAGGCAAGTCTGGAACGTCAAATTCAGTCCCAGAGACAGCCGCAGCCAAACTCTGGCTACGGCTAGCGAAGACGGCACCGTCAAATTGTGGAATTTGTCGCAGTTAGGAGACATCGAGCCACAAACGCTCAAAGGACACACCGGCAGGGTTGCCAGCCTTAGTTTCAGTCCCGACGGCCGCACTTTGGCAACGGCAGGTACCGATCGCACGGTACGACTCTGGAACCTCACCGGCATCGAACCGAAAGTGCTTGAAAGCCACCGCCGTCAGGTTTTCAGTGCGAGTTTCTCGCCCGACGGCAAAACTGTTGCCTCCGGTAGCAACGATCGCACTGTTAAATTGTGGAATGCACAAAACGGCAGCGAAATCAAAACTTTTCTAGGACATCGAGGTGCCGTCACCAGCGTCATTTTCGCCCCTGACGGCAAAATTTTAGCATCTGCAGGAAGCGATAAAACTATTAAATTGTGGAACCTAGAAACCGGCACCGAAATCAAAACTCTTTCAGGACATCAGAGGGGAATTGATAGCGTTGTTTTCAGTCCCGACGGTAAAATCTTAGCATCAGCCGGAGTCGATAAAACTGTTAAATTGTGGCATCTAGAAAGCGGTACTCAAATCAAAACCTTCACAGGACATCTCGAAAGAGTTAGAAGTGTCACATTCAGTCCCGATGGCAAAACTTTAGCATCCGCAGGAAACGATCGCGCGATCTATTTCTGGGATTTAAAGAATTTAGAATCTACTCCAAGAAGGATTCTGAGAGCGCATAACAGCCGAATTACCAACCTCCGTTTCAGTCCCGACGGCAAAATCTTAGCATCCGCTTGCGATGACAGCACAATTAAATTGTGGAATGCAGAAACAGGCACCGAACTCAAAACGATCAAAGGACACGGAACTTGGGTAAAAAGCATTAGTTTCAGTCCCGACGGCAAAACGATCGCATCTGCAAGTTTCGATCACACAATTAAATTGTGGAATGTAGCAGACGGCCAAACGGGATCGGAGGTGCTGCCCCTACAAACTTTTGAGGGACATAGCGATCGAGTTAATGACGTTAACATCAGTCCCGACGGCAAAACTCTTGTTTCTGCCAGCGATGATTCTACTTTAAGGATCTGGAATTTGAAACTTGATTTAGATAATTTAATGAAACTGAGTTGCCAATGGCTGAGCAATTATATTGCTAATCATCCCGAAGAAAAAGCGCTCCCCGAAATCTGCAATCCTTAAAAAACAGGATTTACACAACTGGCACTTTAAACAAAGGTATGTTGTTGCGCTGAAGCGCTCTTTCATATCCTAAGAGCGCTGAAGCGCAATAACATACCTAAAAGTCTTGTGACAGTTGCGTAAGTCTTGAGATTAAAGATTTGGCAACGACTAATGAACTAAGGGTTTGGTTCAGGTGCCTACAGTGGCCTTCTTTTTTTACGGGTATAAACAAGCGCCCAACATAGAGCTGGGTATTTAAGTTTGTTTTGTAGGTAGCCTGACAGTAATTCCTGCTTAGGGAGACATTTTGATTGTCAAAAAAGCTGTTTTTTTTAGATAATAAACCTTACTTGCTTTTGGCTTTCACGGCCCTAGATTCCACGGTGAATCTTGGAATATCTTGCAATTCTGTTTCGCTCAAACTGTACTGTTCGCAAACCAAACTCAAACGAGTTCCGGTACTTTTAACAGCGTTGACAGAGTGAGTCAAATCTCCTTGAAAATAAATTAGCGAGTTGGCTTGCGGCTTAATCTGCCCGACTTGCTGTTTGTTGCGCCGCAGTATCAACTCTCCCCCTTGCAAGTTCGGCGGTACTTGTACGTACAAAACGCTGACGGCTGCGGGAGGTTCAACTGTTTTGCAGTACGATCGCAATGATCGATCGATATGCGGATCGACGCGGGAACCTTCACCCAGCAACAAAGGGTTGAGGTAAAAAGCATTGCATTCAGGCTGTAATGCTTGGTCTAGATAGGGTTTGAACAAGGGAAACCGCCGTTCTACTTCGGCGATTTCCGAACGTTGAAACACCACGGAAAACCCTTTTGTGCCAATGAAATCGCGATTGAGGTTGTTGATTGCTAGATAAGGGGAGGCTAGAATTGCTCCTCGCAAGTCGTTGAGGTAGTCGAGCGAGAAAGCGTTAGGATGTTGGCTATAGTATTTCAAGGCACTCAAAAATCATCAAAGTTTAAGGAAACAGCAGATAGAAATGCAGCAATCGCTCAGATTTGGGATTGCTTCGTTCCTGGCGGAGGACATAATAATCTTATTTTCAGTCCGCGTACTTAAGTCAAAGGTTTTTTTTTACTGCGGGCGATCGCCCGGAAGTGTCGAAACCGACTAGCAACGGCAGAATATCAGTATACAGGCGATCGTTGTGGTGAGTCGATTATATTTGCAATTCGATTATACATGATGCCGCTCAGCAGCCGATCGCCCATTTATTTTAACTTGTCCAATTGCAGGGGCGAGCCTAATTTCCGCGATCGCATCCGGTCTCTGTTTTATCACTAATTTCTTGAGTTTGCTAGCTTTAAAACCAATGCGTGTTGGTGCTGTGTAGGAAACATCTTGCTAAAAAAAGCAATCCGTGCATTAGGTCAAAATGCTGGGAGGGCGATCGACAATCTCTAACTGGCGATAGAACGTTAATAAAGTTGACAAATAGAGGGTAGTCTACAAAATACCCGCAGTCGCAAAAGTTACTAAATAATTATTTCAGATTAAATTAATATTTCACAGAGCCAAAAAAATAAAGCGGCCAGCTATAATTAAAGAGTAAGTAAAAAAAAACAACTCGCTGAAACGATATGCCAACAACATTGTACGAAAAAATGGGTGGAGAGCCAGCTATTAAAGAGATGGTTGATGATTTTTACCGCGATGTTTTGGCTGACGAGGTAGTGAGCCACTTCTTCGATCATACAGATATGGCAAAGCAGGCCCGCCATCAAACTGCTTTTATCTCTTATGCTCTCGGCGGCACCAAGCAATACTCAGGTCGTTCAATGGAGAAGGCTCACTCAGGTTTGAATCTACAGCCAGAACACTTTGATGCGATTGTGAAGCATTTGACCGATGCCATCATTGCCCACGGGGCGTCGCCAGAGGATCTTGATGAAGTGCTAGGTAAAATAGCTACTTTGAAAGAGGCTGTTTTGTACAAGTAATATCGAGTGAATGCAACAGAGTTTTTGCAGCACTATAATAGTAATAAAAGTGGAGATTTCGTAATTAAGCAGCGAAATATTCACTTTGTTTTTTGCCGGATATAATGAACCGCGAAGACGCGAAGGAAGAGAAGAGTTTATAATTAATGCGAGCATTCCTATAGTTATTTAATCGGTATCCAGTAGGAGTTGTGGGAAGCAATCACGCGAGCGATATAGTAGTACATTTAAGTTATTTCTGACATCTTGCACCGTTATCAATAAGAGGCAAGATGCCTGTTCACAAAAACTAAATTTTCTTGTGGAACAGGCATCTTGCCTGTTCATAAAGCCTGATGGAAAAGGGTGCAAGGTGTCAGTTATTTTGACTTGGTTTATGGATACCTGTTTCATTTTTTATAGTAGCTTATTCGGATAGCCCCGGTAGGGCTGAAGTATATTTTACCGCATTTGTTCATTTATTTGAAATGCTGAGAAGTTATATTCCTCCTTTAGCTAGATGACGGTAGTTAAGTGCGGATTGCACGATCGGTTTACTAATTGCCAATTACCAATTACCAAATCGTATATGCCGCAATACTTCGGAAAACTTCAAAAAACCGAACAGCCTTGGTCAACAATCGGTTCGGTAGAATCCATAAATAAAACCGATCGCACCTTTCACTTTAATTGCGGTGAAACTTCCCTAAACCTCAGCATCCTCGCGCCGAATTTGATCCGAGTGCGAATGTCCCCGACAGGTGAATTCAAAAGCCGATCGCACTCAATAACAGTCCCTGACGAAGAGTGGGAAATTACACCATTTGAAGTGCGAGAAACAGACGAAAAAATAGAAATTGAAACATCACAAATAACTATTTCAGTCAAGCGCGATCGCACTTCCATCGAATGCTTTGACAAATCGGGAAAACCCTTTGCTAGCGACTGCGATCCCAGTATGGGATGGCGCACCGGTGCAACCGCAGGCTGGAAGCGCATCGAAGCAGACGAGCACTTCTACGGTTTCGGACAACGCACCGGCTTTCTCGACAAACTCTCGGAAGTCAAGACAAACTGGACAATAGACGCGCTTGACTACAATTCCCTCAGTGATGAAATGTACCAGGCGATCCCATTTTACATCGCCCTGAATCCCGATCGCGCTTACGGCATCTTTTTCAACACTACATTTTGGAGTCAATTCGACATCGGCGCCGAACAACCGGGAGTTTTGCGGATGGAAACCAGAGGCCCGGAACTCGATTACTACATCATTTACGGCCCGGAACCCGCCCAAATTCTAGCCACCTACACCCAGTTAACCGGTCGGATGCCGCTTCCGCCAAAATGGGCGCTGGGATACCACCAATGCCGCTGGAGCTACGACTCCGAGGACGTTGTGCGGGAGTTGGCGAAGGAATTTCGCGATCGGGCCATTCCCTGCGATGTCATCCACCTCGACATCGACTATATGAACGGCTACCGCATTTTTACCTGGAGCCCGAAGCGTTTCCCCGATCCCGCGAAACTGATCGCAGACTTGAAAGCAGCCGGTTTTAAGGTTGTCACGATTGTCGATCCCGGTGTCAAGTACGAACCGGAAGGAGATTATGAAGTATTCGATCGGGGTGTGGAAAATGACTATTTCGTCCGCACCGCAGAGGGAAGGCTATTTCACGGTTACGTTTGGCCCGAAAAAGCGGTGTTTCCAGACTTCCTGCGGCCAGAGGTGCGCCAGTGGTGGGGCGAATTGCACAAAAACCTTACAGATATGGGCGTTGCGGGGATTTGGAACGACATGAACGAACCTTCGATCGCAGAACGACCTTTTGGCGACGGCCACGACCACATCTGGTTTCCGCTGGATGCACCGCAAGGCCCGGAATCTGAGGGCGCCACCCACGCGGAAACGCACAATTTGTATGGGTTGATGATGGCGAAAGCTTGTTCGGAAGGGTTGCAAAAAGTGCGATCAAACGAGCGATCTTTTGTGCTGACGCGATCGGGTTTTGCGGGCATTCAGCGTTACTCCTCGGTATGGATGGGCGACAATCAATCGCAGTGGGAATACTTAGAAATGTCGCTACCAATGCTTTGCAATATGGGGCTTTCCGGCGTGGCGTTTGTCGGTTGCGACATCGGGGGTTTTGCGGAGAATGCAACCGCCGAAATGTTCGCGCGGTGGATGCAGGTGGGAATGCTGTATCCCTTGATGCGCGGTCATTCGGCGATTAGTACGGCGCAGCACGAACCGTGGGTTTTCGGCGATCGCACTGAGAAGATTTGCCGCGAATACATGAATTTGCGCTATCAGTTGTTGCCTTATATTTACACGTTGTTTTGGGAAGCTGCGACGACGGGAACGCCGATTTTGCGACCGCTACTATATCAATTTCCGCGCGATCGGGCAACTTATCATCTTTACGATCAAGTATTGCTCGGCCCGTCGCTGATGGCTGCACCCGTTTATCGGCCGGGAGTGGAACACCGCGCTGTGTATTTGCCGGAGGGGACTTGGTACGATTGGTGGACGGGGGAATGCTATCAGGGCCCGACGCACATTTTGGCTTATGCGCCTTTGGAGAGAATGCCGCTTTACGTGCGGGGTGGGGGCATAATTGCGATCGCACCTGTGAGGCAATTTGTCAGCGAAGAACCGCTTGAGTCATTAAAAATGCGAATTTGGCCCGGAAGCGGTGAATGGACGCTTTATGAGGACGATGGACACAGTTTTGAACATGAAAAAGGTGTCTGGGCTACGACTAATTACAAGGTGTATTTAGAAGGAGACAAAAGTATCGTTGAAATTGCCGCGCGCGAGGGTCAATTTTTGATATCAGAACGCGAAGTTATTGTGGAAGTTGTTGGCGTTGGCGAACAGCGATTTACAGATGACGGTACGGTGCGGCGTTTGACATTTGGATAGTTTTGGCATAAAGCGGTTTATGCTATGGTGGCATTCAGGGCGATCGCTCGATCTGGCAGAGTTTGAGATGGAAAGAGCGATCGTATCCCTCGATCAATCTGAGCCTGTGATTCCGGTAGGGATGCTTGGTCGCGCTTAGCCCGCAATCTCAAAGCTGAAATTGATGAGGATTTAATTTAGTCTTATCAAGGGACTGTCTCGTTACCTTTTCAAATCGGTGAGTATCAGCGCGTTGCTGTCAAGATTGTGGACGATCGGGGGATTGAAAGTTTTAAAATTATCCGATCGCAGCCATCATCTCTCTCTAGCATTGCCGAAGAGTTGGCCCGTCCTGCATCCTTATTATAGTGAAAATGGCTTTAGTATAATAAAAGTTCGATCCGGTAATCTTATTTCACTGGAATAACATAAGATAGCAAAACCTCAACCTTTGTCCCTTAGACACCCAATGATGCGATCAGGTCGATATGTCCAACAAATAGAAGGATACAGCGCCTTCATTCCAGCCCCACTCCCCCCAAAGCCACCGATCAAAATGGACGCCGCGCTCAACCGCTTGCTCTCGGATGCAGATCGCGCTTTGGGAAGACTCGACGGTGCCACCTCTATTTTGCCCAACCCTGACCTATTTGTAGCGATGTATGTCCGTCAGGAAGCGGTTCTTAGCTCGCAAATTGAAGGGACACAAAGCACCCTAGAGGACGTACTTCAATATGAAATCGATGTCAAAGGTCAAGAACGCTTTAAAGATGTGCAGGAGGTTGTTAACTACGTTAACGCCATGAACTACGGTTTAAAGCGGCTTCAAGAATTACCACTTTGTCTGCGCTTGCTGCGAGAGATCCATGCAGAATTGATCAAAGACGTGCGAGGGAGCGAGCGCACGCCCGGAGAATTTCGGAAAAGTCAAAATTGGATTGGCCCTCCAGGTTGTGACCTGGCTACTGCTGCTTTTGTACCTCCAACAGTGGCAGAAATGCACCAAACCCTCGATAATCTAGAAAAATTTTTGCACGATACCAATTCCTTACCTGTACTCATTCATTGCGGATTAGCTCACGCTCAATTTGAAACAATACACCCATTTTTAGACGGAAACGGACGAATTGGACGATTGCTAATTACTTTTCTGCTTTGCCAGCAAGGAATCCTTCAAAAGCCTTTACTATACCTCAGTCATTATCTAAAATTTCACAGAATAGAGTATTACGATCGCCTAATGGCAATTCGCACTCAAGGAGATTGGGAAGGATGGTTAAAGTTTTTTCTTCAAGGTATTTTTGAAGTCAGCCAGTCAGCCACAGCAACAGCCCGTTCTATTCTGGAAATGCGAGAAAAACATCGTGAAATCATCGGTCAGCAGATTTCCACCAGCAGTTATGGGTTGCGCTTGCTAGAATTACTTTTCCAGCACCCGATCGTAAATATTCGTTTGGTAGAAAATGAACTGCAATGTACTTACGCAACCGCGAGTAAAATCGTAGAACAATTTGTCAAACTTGGCTTGCTATGCGAAGTCACAGGTTGGCAACGCAACAGACTTTATCGTTACGAACCCTATCTCGATCTTTTTGAAAGCAACTACACATTAATCAATCCCGAAAAATCTGATTCTATTCCATCAACTCAAAGTTAATCTTTTTTTAAAATAGCCAAATTGATGCGCTCGCCAACTACAATTAATCAACTCATTATCTATTGAAAGTCTAAATCATTCCTGAAGATTTGTAGGGGTAATATCCCGTGCCTACCTCGATCGATCAGGGCAACTACGAGGGGATTGCCCTAACTTAATTTTACCACTCATTTAGGCGCTATACAGCACTTTGCGTGACTAAGAGGTACAGTAACAGCAGTGAGCAAAATAATTTTTGATTTGCTTAGTTGAACATA